>NZ_CP061091.1:207500-457500 GCF_017654485.1 Roseomonas marmotae
TTCGTGGCCTGGGTGTCATAGGCCAGCATCCAGCTCATGCCGTCCGCCGGGGCCCGTGCCGCCTCGATGGCGCCGATCGAGCCGGAGGCGCCGCCGCGATTGTCGATCACCACCGGCTTGCCCAGCACATCCTGCAGGCGGGGTTGCAGGATGCGGGCCACGGTATCGGTGCTGCCACCGGGCGGCCAGGGCACGATGAGGCGGATAGGCCGGTCCGGCCAAGCCTCGCTCGCCCGCAGCAGGCCCGGCATGGCCAGCCCTGCGGCGGTCAAGGCCAGCAGGCCTCTCCGATGGGTGTTCGTCATTCTCGTCTGCTCCATCCCGTGACCCCGGCGGCTTTGTTCCGTCCTGGGGGGATGCAGGGGGGGCGCGCCGCATCCGGCCGCCTTCCCCGCATCGGCAGGAGTGCAGCATCCGCGCATCCATCCGGCAAGTAGGATTGGTGCCTCTCAGCCACCCCGGTCCGGCAGGCCGCCTGGCTCATGGCGGAAGCTGCCGATGATGTGCTCCTCCAGCGCGCGTGCCACAGGAGTATCGCTTCCGGCGGCCAGGGCGATCTCGAATTCCGGCAGCGGCGGCAGGCCATCCGATTCGTCGAGCACCCGCAACCCGGCCTGCAACGGCGCCGCCAGGCCGACGGTGATGGCCAGCCCCGCCAGCACCACCGCATGCGTGCCCATCTGCGAGCTGGAACTGTAGGTGACGCGCCAGGGAATCCCGGCTTCCTCCAGCGCCGTCGTCGCCGCCTTCCGCCAGACGCAGCTCGGCTGCGCGAGCGAGAGCCGCAGCGGCGACATCCGGTGCACCGCATGGGCGGAGGAACCCACCCAATACAGCGGCCCGCGCCAGAGGATGGTGCTGTCCTGTTCCCGCCCATTGCCGGCGGAGAAGAGGGTCAGGTCCAGCTCCCCATGCTCCAGCCGCTGCAGCAGTTCGGAGGAAGGAGCGCAGATCACCTCCATCTCCACCGCCGGATGGGTCTCGGCGAACCGGGCCAGGATTTCCGGCAGCCAGACCAGCACATAGTCGTCCGGCGTGCCCAGCCGCACATGGCCGGTGATGTCGGGGGAGCGGAAATTGGCCAGGATCTCGTCATGCATGGCCAGCAGCGGCCGCGCCCGATCCAGCAGCCAGGACCCATGCGGGGTCAGGGAGAAGCCGCCGCGGCCGCGCAGCAGCAGCGGCTGGCCCAGCGCATCCTCCAGCCGCCGCATCTGCATGGAAACCGCGGACTGCGTGCGCCCCACCCGCTGGGCGGCGCGCGTGACGCTGCCGCCTTCGGCGATCAGCACGAAGGAGCGCAGCAGATCCGGGTCCAGGCCGGGCGGGAGGAAGAGCATGACCCATTATCCATTATCTTGATACCGAACATCAAAATAATTCGTTTTATTTATTTCGCTCCCGACCGCAGCATCGGCGCCGCCAAGAGGTGCAGCCTTCCGCACCCAGAACGGAACATGAAAGGTTCTTTCGATGCTCGCCCATCCCGCCCAGGCTTCCAACCTGCGGACGATACCGGGCCATGTCAGCCAAGCCTTCGGCTGGGCCGGCCTTCTCCGCCACATGCTCATCATGGTGGAGACGCGCCTGCAGCTGCAGGAACTGGATGAACATCTGTTGCGCGACATCGGCGTGACACGCCATGGCGCCCAGCGCGAGGCGCGCCGCGCACCATGGGATATCGGACCCGACGGCAAGCCGCGCCCCGGGTTCTGAAGGCACGGCCGGGGCGGCTTCCCCTCCTCCCCCACCGCCCCGGCCGCGTCCGCTGGACAGCACCGCCCGCCTCCGGTCTCCTTGCCCTCCCTGGAGAACAGCGATGGAGCGCGCGGCGGCATGACCCTGGCGAACTGGATGATCCTGGCGGCCGCCCTGCTGCCCTACCTGACAGTGGTGGTGGCCAAGGCCGGCGCGCCCGGCTTCGACAATGCGGCGGTCCGCCCCTCACTGGAGCAGCAGCAGGGTTATCGCCAGCGCGCGGACTGGGCGCACCGCAACCACTTCGAGGCCTTCGCGCCCTTCGCCGCCGCCGTGATCCTGGCGCAGGCGGCCGGCGCCGCGCAGGGGCGGATCGACCTGCTGGCCTTCGCCTTCGTGCTGCTGCGGCTGGCCTATACCGGCGCCTATCTGGCCGGGATCCCGCGCCTCCGCACCGCGCTCTTCCTGCTGGGCTTCGCCTGCGTGGTCTGGCTCTTCCTGCTGCCGCTCTCCGCCCCGGCTTGACGCGGCCCGCCGGCCGAGGCCACTCCCGGACGACTGGCAGCAGGAGCATCCCCATGCGGAATACGGAAGCGATCTGGCATCTCGTCGATGTCCGGAAGGACGAGTTCACCGCCTTGAGCGACCGCGTCTGGGATATGCCGGAGTTGCTCTACAACGAGGTGCGCTCCTGCGCCGAGCATGTGGCGATGCTGGAGAAGCAGGGCTTCCGCGTCACCCGGAACATCGCCGGCATCCCCACCGCCGTCATGGGCGAGGCGGGCGAGGAAGGGCCGGTCATCGCCTTCCTCGGCGAATATGACGCGCTGCCCGGCCTGTCCCAGGAATCCGGCGTGGCCGAGCACCGGCCGGTCGAGGCCGGGGGCCATGGCCATGGCTGCGGCCACAACCTGCTGGGCGCGGCCTCCTTGCTCGCCGCCACCGCGCTGAAGGACCACCTGGAGAAGAATGGCCTGAAAGCCCGCGTCCGCTACTACGGCTGCCCGGCCGAGGAAGGCGGCGCCGCCAAGACCTTCATGGTGCGCGCCGGCGCCTTCCGCGACGTGGATGCCGCCATCACCTGGCATCCCTTCGCCTGGGCTGGCGTGCAGGAAGCCGATTCGCTGGCGATGACGCGGATCGACTTCTCCTTCACCGGCCGCAGCAGCCACGCCGCCGCCGCGCCGCATCTCGGCCGCAGCGCGCTGGATGCCGTCGAGCTGATGAATGTCGGCGTGAACTACATGCGCGAGCACATGCCGTCCGACGCGCGCATCCATTACGCCTATCTGAATGCCGGCGGTATCGCGCCCAATGTGGTGCAGGGCCAGGCCAAAGTGCGCTACGCCGTGCGCGCCCATACGCTGCACGAGATGTTCGCGCTGATCGAGCGGGTGAAGAAGATCGCCGAGGGTGCGGCGCTGATGACCGAGACCACGGTGGAAAGCCAGATCCTCTCCGCCACCGCCAACCTGCTGGGCAATGCGCCGCTGGAGCAGGTGATGCAGAGCAATTTCGAACGCCTTGGCCCGCCGCCCTTCGATGAGGCGGATCGTGCATTCGCCCGCGAGATCCAGGTGACTCTCTCGCCGGCCGATATCGCCAGCAACTACAACCGCTCCGGCTTCAAGGCCCGCCAGGACCAGCCGCTGGCGGATGCGATCCAGCCCCCCATCGCCGAACGCAGCGGCCCCAGCCTGCTGGGCTCGACCGATGTGGGCGATGTCTCCTGGGTGGTGCCGACGGTGCAGGCCAGCGGCGCGACGCTCGCCATCGGCACCCCCGCGCATTCCTGGCAATGGACGGCGCAGGGCAAGATGCCGGCGGCGCATAAGGGCATGGTGCATGTGGCCAAGGTCATGGCCGGCACCGCCGTGGACCTGATCGAGAAGCCGGAGTTGCTGGCGGCGGCCAAGGCCGATCTCGCGGCGCGGACGGAAGCCACGCCCTATGTCTGCCCGATCCCGGAAGGGGTGGAGCCGCCGCTGAAGATGGCGACGGGCGGCTGAAGGTTTGCAGAAAGGCCGGGGGAATGAATTCCCCCGGGCCCCCTTCTTTTATGTTCGAGTTTCAGCTTCGGCCCTGAACCGGGGCGTGCCACCAGATCGAAGAAGAAAGGAGGGGTTTGGGGAATTCATTCCCCGAGCTTCACCTCCGGAACGCGAACCGCCGCCTCCCCGGCAGGGGAAGCGGCGGCTTTGTCGCGGCGCCCAGCCAGGCCACCGCCGACGCCGGGGCGCAGGGCCCCGGCCGCGTGGTCTCAGTAGCGGTATTCTTCGTGCTTGAAGGGGCCTGCCGGGGTCACGCCGATATACTCGGCCTGGGCCTGGGACAGCTTGGTCAGCTGCGCGCCGACCTTGGCCAGGTGCAGCGCCGCCACCTTCTCGTCCAGCTTCTTCGGCAGCGTGTAGACCTTGTTCTCATAGGCCTGGTGGTTGGTCCAGAGCTCGATCTGCGCCAGCACCTGGTTGGAGAAGCTGGCGGACATCACGAAGCTCGGATGGCCCGTGGCATTGCCCAGGTTCACCAGCCGGCCCTCGGACAGCACGATCAGGCGCTTGCCGTCGGGGAAGATGACCTCGTCGACCTGCGGCTTGATGTTGTCCCAGACGTAGTTGCGCAGGGCGCCGATCTGGATCTCGCTGTCGAAATGGCCGATGTTGCAGACAATGGCGCGGTTCTTCATCGCGCGCATGTGGTCGATGGTGATGACGTCGATATTGCCCGTGGCGGTGACGAAGATATCGCCGCGCGGCGCGGCATTCTCCATGGTCACGACCTCATAGCCTTCCATCGCGGCCTGCAGGGCGCAGATCGGGTCGGCCTCGGTCACCAGCACGCGGCAGCCGGCATTGCGCAGGCTGGCGGCGGAGCCCTTGCCCACGTCGCCGAAGCCGGCGACCACGGCGACCTTGCCGGCCATCATCACGTCGGTGCCGCGACGGATGGCGTCCACCAGCGATTCACGGCAGCCGTAGAGGTTGTCGAACTTCGACTTCGTCACGCTGTCGTTCACGTTGATGGCGGGGACCTTCAGCGTGCCCTTGCGCGCCATGTCCCAGAGGCGGTGAACGCCGGTGGTGGTCTCCTCGGACAGGCCGCGGATGCCCGGCAGCAGCTCGGGGAACTTCTCATGCACCACGGTGGTCAGGTCGCCGCCGTCGTCCAGGATCATGTTGATCTCCCAGCCATCCGGGCCACGGACAGTCTGGTCGATGCACCACCAGAACTCCTCCTCCGTCAGGCCCTTCCAGGCGAAGACGGGGATGCCGGCGGCGGCGATGGCGGCCGCGGCATGGTCCTGGGTGGAGAAGATGTTGCAGGAGGACCAGCGGACCTCGGCGCCGAGCGCGGTCAGCGTCTCGATCAGCACGGCGGTCTGGATGGTCATGTGCAGGGAGCCCGCGATGCGCGCGCCCTTCAGCGGCTTGCTGGCGCCGTATTCCGCGCGCAGCGCCATCAGGCCGGGCATCTCGTCCTCGGCCATCGAGATCTCCTTGCGGCCCCACTCGGCCAGGGAGATGTCTTTCACCTTGTAGTCGGAGAAGGCGGTCGTGCTCATCGGGGGGCCCCTTGGAAGATCAGCGCGGCGTAACACGCCCGCCGCGGCAAGGCCAGGGAAGCCGCTATATATCAGGATATCTTTATGTGATTGTCGACATCCACGCGCGTCCGGGATGCTGACCCCTTCCAGGGAAACAGCACCGCCGGCACCGCAGGCGCGCGATCACAACGGCCTGCTGCGGTTTCCCCTCTCCCGGAGATGCGGAAGTCATGCACCGGCTTTTCCAGGGGCCCGACGCCGGCTCCTGCGGATGGCGGCGCGGTCTGGACAGGGCGGCAGAGCCTCAGCCGTCCTGGCCGAAACCCATCACCAGTTCCTGGATGCGCTTGGGGTCGCCCTGCTCCATCACCCGGCGGGCGTGGCGGGCGCAGTCGTCGATCTTCAGGCTCCGCACCATTTGCTTCACGCGGGGGATGGCACTGGCATTCATCGACAGGGCACGCAGCCCCAGGCCCAGCAGCAGCGGCACCAGACGGGGATTGCCCGCCATCTCCCCGCAGACGGAGACAGGCATGCGCAGCCGCAGCGCCGCTTCCGTCGCGAATTGCACGAGACGCAGCACGGCCGGGTGCAGGGGGTCGTAGAGATGGGCGACCTCGGCCTCGGCCCGGTCCACCGCCAGGGTGTACATGGCCAGGTCATTGGTGCCGATGGCGAAGAAATCGGCCTCCAGCGCGATGGCATCGGCCGCCAGCGCAGCGCCGGGGGTCTCGATCATGGCGCCCAGCAGCGGCAGTTTCTCCGGCAGCGGCACGCCCTTGCGGCGCAGGCGGCGGACGACGCGCTCATAGATCTCGCGCGCCTGCCGCACCTCCTCCGGCACCGTCACCATCGGCAGCAGCACGCGGATCTGCCCGGCCGGGGCGCCCTGGGCCGTGACCTGCTGGCTGGCGGCGCCGGCCACGCGCAGGATGGCGGCGAACTGCGCCTCCAGCAGCTCCGGCTTCTTCAGCAGCATGCGGATGCCGCGCAGCCCCAGCGCCGGGTTGGGCCCGGCATGGAAGGGCTCGATGCCTTCCGCCAGGGCCTGCATATCCTTCTCGCCGCCCCAGTCCAGCACGCGGATGGTGACGCAGTCGCCCGCCATCGCCTCGACGATCTGGGTATAGGCGGCGACCTGGGCATCCTCGTCCGGCAGGTCCTCGCGGTTCATGAAGAGGAACTCGGTGCGGAGCAGGCCGATGCCCTGCGCGCCGGCCTGGGCGATCAGCGGCAGCTCGGCCGGGATCTCCAGATTGGCCTGAAGCTCCACCTCCTCCCCGTCCTGGGTGACGGCAGGCAGGCGGCGCAGCTTGGCCAGGCGCGCCTTCTCCTTGGCATAGGCGGCCAGGGCATCCCGCCCGGCCTCCAGCGCGGCGGCGCCGGGGCGCAGCACGATGGTGCCGGCGGCGCCGTCCAGCACCGCCTGGTCGCCACGCGTCGCGGCCTCGGTCAGGCCGGGGCAGCCCAGCACGCTCGGGATGCCCAGCGCCCGCAGCATGATGGCGGTATGGCCGTCCGACCCGCCTTCCTCCGTCGCCACGCCGGCGATGCGGGTGGGGTCCAGCAGGGCGGCATCGGCCGGGGTCAGCTCCTCCGCCACCAGGATGGCGCCGACGGGCACATTGGTCAGGCTGCGGAAGGGGGTGGCCGTCAGGTTGCGGGTCAGGCGGCGGGCGATCTCCCGCACCTCCCCGGCGCGGCGCTTCAGCCCGGCCTTGTCGTCGTCCTTGGCGGCCAGGATGGTGGCGGCGATGGACTCCGCCTCGTCCTGCACCGCCGTCTCGGCAGCCAGCAGCTCCTCGCCGATGCGGCGGCGGGCGCCACGGATCAGCCGGCTGTCACCCAGCATCATCGCATAGGCATCCAGCAGCGGCTCCAGCTCCTCCTGCGCCTCCTCCGGCAGAACGCCCAGGCGCGCCTTCAGCTTGGAGACCTGCTTGCGGCTGGCGGTGACGGCAGAGGCCAGGCGATGGCGCTCCCCATCCACCATTCCGGCCTGGATCTGGCGGCGGGGCGTCTCGGCCTGCACCTCGCTGGTGTCATAGACGGCGCCGATCACCACGCCCGGAGAGACGGGGATGCCCTTGACCACCATCTCGCGCTGCCGGCGCAGCGCGGCCTTTCTGGCGCCCTCGCCGGGCTTCTTCACGGACTCGGCCGCGGCGGCCTTGGCTTCGGTGCTCCGCTGACCCTCAATCTTCATGGAATCCGGCCTCGATCAGGCCGGCCACAGCATCGAGGGCTTCCTTCGCGTCCCATCCTTCCGCGTCCACCACCACTTCGCTGCCCTTGCCGGCTCCCAGCATCATCAATCCCATGATGGAGCATGCCGGCACGGTCTGGCCATGGCGGGAGACATTCACGCAGGCGGAAAAACGCTCGGCCAGCGTCACCAGCTTCGCCGCCGCGCGGGCATGCAGGCCGCGGCTGTTACGGATGGTCACGGTGCGGCGCAGCACCATCGGGTTGTCCGCAGCCGCCTCGGCCGAATTGCCATCGCCCGGCCGGCCATTGATCTCGCGGAAGGAATCCGAGGGTGCGAGGAACAGGGGGCGCAGGTGCGGGAGCATGAACATCAGCTTGTTCCGGCCTTGCCGTCGGCGCCGCAAAGCCCCATCGGCTCGGGCGGCGGGCAACGGGCGGGGGTGGCGCAGGAAATATAGCGCCGTCCCGCAGACATGGCGTATTCAACCGCCTGCGCCAAGGGCTGGGCACCCCGCACGCGTGCCAGCTTGACCATCAAGGGCAGGTTCACGCCCGCGATCACCTCCACCGGACAGACGCCCGAAGGCTCCTCCGCCACGGCGGTCGCGAGGTTGGAGGGGGTGCCGCCGAACATATCCGTCAGGATCACGACGCCATCGCCCTGATCGACGGCGGCGACGCAGTCGCGGATATCCTGCCGCCGGCCATCCATGTCGTCCTCCGGCCCGATGCAGACCGTGGCGACACCACGCTGCGGCCCCACCACATGTTCCATGGCGAGGCGCAGTTCGTCGGCCAGGCGGCCGTGGCTGACCAGAACCATACCGATCATCGCGTGGCCACCGGAAGAAGGGGTTGGCGAATCAAGGCGTTCAACATTCTGGGGGCTTGCAAGAAGATGGGGCCTCCCGACCCGCAGGGGAAATAAGAGGATCAGGGCCAATCCCGGCCCGGCTTGGGGTAGGGCCGTCCTCGGCCCTCATATGGTCTTTCGGCGAGCGTTCTGACAGGGCCGCTTCCCGGTGGGTGAGGTCCACCCGCCATCCCTGGCTCCCCAGATGCGCCGCCAGCATCTCCGCCAGCAGCACGGAGCGGTGCTTGCCACCCGTGCAGCCCAGCGCGATCGTCAGGTATTTCTTGCCCTCGGCCGCGTAGCGGGGCAACAGCGGGTCTAACAGCGCCGTCATGCGTTGCCAGAATGGACCAAAGCCGGAATCCTCTTGAATGAAGGCGGCGACTTCCGGGTCCCGCCCCGTCAGGTGCCGCAGCGCCGGGTCGTAATGCGGGTTCCGCAGGAAGCGCAGGTCGAAGACCAGGTCGGCCTCCCGCGGCAGGCCGCGCGGAAAGGCGAAGGAAATCACCGCCACCGCCATGCCCAGGGCGTCGCCATTGTCGCGGAAGCGCTGCTCGACCTGCCGGCGAAGATCCGGCAGCGGCAGGTCGGAGGTGTCGATCACCACATCTGCGGCATCCAGCAGGGGCGCCACCAGCGCCGCCTCCCGCGCGATGCCGTCGCTGACCCGCGCGCCCAGCGACCCGCCCGGCGCCAGCGGATGCCGCCGCCGGGTCTCGGAATAGCGGCGCAGCAGCACCCCTTCCTCGGCGGTCGCGAAGACCAGTTGCAAGGCGATGGACGGCATCTGCCGCAGCCGGCAGAGCAGCGCCAGCAGCTCGGCCGGATCGAAGCCGCGCGTGCGGGCATCCACCCCCGCCGCGATCGGGCCGCCGCCGCCCTCCCGGACAATCTCCTCCAGCACCGAGAGGGGCGGGTTGTCCACCGTCTCGAAACCCAGATCCTCCAGCATCCGCAGGATGGAGGACTTGCCGGCGCCTGAGAGGCCGGTGACCAGGACCACCGGGCGAGGCCTGGTTCCGGTCATGCGGCCGCGAAGGCGCCGGCGCGCAGGGCATAGCGCGCCTCCGCGACACCCAGGGCCAGTTCGATCTTGGCCGGAGCGGAACAGTCGAAGGCATGCAGCGCCAGCAGCGGCAGGGAATGGCCCAAGACCTCGAAGGCTCGGGGTTCCGGCAGGCGGGGCACTTCCTCCCGCCCCACCAGCAGCACGGCCATGCGGAGTGCCGCGGGGCCATGGGGAAGGCCCTGGAAGATGCCGATGCCACGCACCTCCAGCAGCCCGGCCAGTTCCTCCGGGGCATCGGCGGTCACCCCGTCGGCCACCGCCGAGAGTGCCACCTGATCATCCGCCACCAGCTGCCAGCCCCGCTGCATCAGCCGCAGCAGCAGGTCGGACTTGCCGGCGCCGGGCACGCCCAGGAGCAGGACCCCTGCCCCAGCGGATGCGGCGCAGCTTCCGTGCTGCAACATAGTCGGGCCCCCGTTCCCGCCTGAAATATGAAGAAATATGGCATCTTCGGGGCAGGCAAAACAAGAGCACCCCGGTTGCACTCCCTTTCGGATCAGTGCAACCCTGCCGCGTTATGACCGACCCCATCACCGCACCCGCCATGCCGGCACTGGGCGCCGCCGAGATCCGCGCGGCGGCCAGCCGCATCGCCCCGCATATCCGCCGCACGCCACTGCTGCGCCTGCCGGCCGGCGCCCTGGGCACGCCCTGCGATGTCACGCTGAAGCTGGAGCTGCTGCAGGCCAGTGGCTCCTTCAAGCCGCGCGGCGCCTTCAACCGGATGCTGGCCGGACCGCTGCCGGCGGCCGGGGTCATTGCGGCCTCCGGCGGCAACCATGGCGCGGCCGTGGCCTATGCCGCCCGGAGCCTGGGCGTGCCGGCCGAGATCTTCGTCCCGGAGATCACCTCCGCCGCCAAGGTCGCGCGCATCCGCGGCTATGGCGCCCAGCTGGTGCAGGGCGGCGCCGCCTATGACGACGCGCGCCGCGCCAGCGAGGCGCGCGCCGCCGAGACCGGCGCGCTGCTGGTGCATGCCTATGACCAGCCCGAGGTCCTGGCCGGCCAGGGAACCCTGGCGCTGGAGCTGGAGGAAGACGCGCCAGAACTGACCCATGTGCTGGTGGCCACCGGCGGCGGCGGGCTGATCGGCGGCATGGCCGCCTGGTATGCCGGCCGCGCCCATCTGGTCAGCGTCGAGCCCGAGGCCTGCCCCACCCTGCATACCGCGCTCCGCGAGGGCCACCCTGCTCCGGCCCCGGTCGGCGGCGTGGCGGCTGACAGCCTGGGTGCGCGGCAGGTGGGCGAGGTGATGTTTCCCATCGCCCGCCAATACGTCCGCCAGTCCGTGCTGGTGCCGGACGAGGCCATCCGCGAGGCCCAGCGCCGGCTGTGGGACAGCTGCCGTCTGATCGCCGAACCCGGCGGCGCCACCGCGCTGGCCGCCCTGCTCTGCGGCGCCTTCGCCCCGCCGGACGGCGCGAAGGTCGGCGTGGTGGTCTGCGGGGCGAATACGGACCCCGGCAGCATCGCGGGCTAATATGCCGCCCCGGCCAGGGGGGCGGCGCCCCCTGGCCCTGTCACTCCTGCTCGTTCAGCAGTCCTTCCAGCACCCCGCGCAGCAGGATGACGCCTTCCTGCAGCCCCTGGAGCCGCACCGGTCGTCCGGCGGCCGAGCCGGTGGCGCGGCCGAAGCCCAGGCGGTCCTGGCCCAGCTCGGCGGCGGAGAGCTTGCCGTCGCCGTCATAATCCAGGCTCTCCATCAGCAGCCGCCCCACCGCCACGCCGGCCAATAGCCCGCCGCCACCGGTGGCCAGCACCGTCTCTGGCGTCGCATCCTCGGAAGCCGCCAGGACCCAGCTGGCGCCGCGCACGAGCCGGGCGATCTCCGCGACCGAGAGCGCCTTGTCGCCGGAGACGTCGCCCTCCCGCATCAGGGCTTCCGTGCAGGCCTGGGGCGAGGGCGCGCTGGGGCCACAGGCGGCCTCCATCGCTTCCAGCGCCGAGAGGAAAGCCACCCCCTCCCCATGCAGCGCCGCCAGCCCGGCGGGGGCGGCGGGGCAGCGGTGCCAGGACTGGATGGGCGTCGGGCCGGGCAGGCGGTCGTCGCGCAGCTTCGCGTCGGGCTCGGCCGTCTCCAGCGCCCCGGCATTGCCGCGCAGCAGGATGCGCGGCGCCTCGGCGCCACGGCCGACGCCCATGGTCCAGCCATCGACCTGACGGGATTCCGTGAAGCGGATCAGCCGCGCCGGGCCATCCACGGGCAGGCGGGTGGCGGCGCGGGCGGTCAGTTGCAGCGCGACCGTGGGGGCGGAGCACTCCCCCTGGTACCATGGGCCCCGCAGGGCCTCGGGCACCGGCGCCGGGGAAGGCTGGGCCATGGCGGGCGGCGCGAGCAGCAGCAGGCCCGCCAGGGCGGCGGCCAGCAGGGAGGGGCGGCGGCTCATGGCAGCGCCACCTCGGCCCCGGAACAGAGGTTGAGGTCGGGGCGGCTGACCTCCCGCCCGTCGCGGAAGACGGCGGACAGGGTGGCGGTGCAGCCGACGCCCTCGGGTGGCTGGAAGTCCAGGGCCTCCCCCTGCCCCAGCACGGTGGAGCCCAGGCGGTCCGGGCCCCGGTCCTGCCCGGCGGGATGGACGTAGAGTTCCACGATGGGCGCGGGGCCGCTGTTGCGCAGCCGCACGCCGCCCTCGCGCGGGGGGGCCCGCTCGATGGGGCCGGGGTTGCGGTCCAGCTTCTCGGCCAGCACCCAGTTCGGGCGCAGCACCACCATGCCGACGGCGCAGATATCGATGCCGCGCCGCTCCTCGGCGCCGCCATTGCCGAAGACGATCCGCAGATCGACCTCGCAGCCGCTGCGCAGCGTGATCTCCTGCCGCCCGCCACGCTCCAGCGGGCCGGTGAGGCGGTCGTCGCCCCAGTCCGTGTCGTTGATGTCGGAGGCATAGACCTCCTCCACCGCCGCGCTGTGGCGGTTGACCAGGGTGAGCACGCGTTCCGGCGCCCGCGGGATGCCGCTGCCGTCGAACAGCACCCGGCGGTTGCCGCTGCACATCTCCACCCCGGTCTTCTCCTCCACCGTGTCGTCCTCATAGATCGCGCGCAGGTCAGCCTGGCAGGCACGGCTGCGCAGGCGCAGCTGGAAGGTATCCCCGGCCTCCACGGGCACCGCGCCCATGCGGTCCGGCCCCCAGCGCTCCTGCGGCCGCGTCTCGCCCGACTCCAGCGGCGTGGTGTCGGCGAAGAGGCTGCGCATGGTGCGGCCGCTGCCATTGGCCACCTCCAGCTCCCGCCAGGGCAGGCTGGGATCGCCGAAGGAGAGGCGGGCGCGGCGGCAGAGATCGACGCGGCGCTTCTCCTCCAGCGTCTCGTCCTCGAAGACGGCGGTGACGTCGTAGACGCAGTCCTGGGTACGGCCGAGGCGCAGGATGAAGGTGCTGTCGGGCGGCACCACCTCGCTGCCCAGGCGGTCCGGGCCGCGTTCCCCGTTGCGGGCGGTACCGGAGGGGATGGCGTAGAGCTCGCGCAGCGTCAGGTCGGTGGCATTCTCCACCACCGCCTCCCGCAGCGGCGCATTGGGGTCGCCGAAGGTGACACGGTTGCCGCGGCAGAGATCGACGCCCCGCCGCTCGCGCGAGGTGCCGTCCGAGAGCACCACGCGCACATCGAAGAGGCAGAGGGTCTGGCGGCCGAGGGGCACGCGCAGGCTGGCGCCGGTGGGCAGGGTCTCCGTCCCCAGCCGGTCCTCGCCCGGCTCCACGCTGCCGGTGGGCGTGACATAGAGTTCGCGCAGCGCCAGGCCAAGCTCGTTGACCACGACCACCATGCGGTCCTGCGCCGGGCGCGGGGCCGGAGCTGCCCCCGCACCTGCCCCCGCCCGCTGGGCGAGGCCCGTGGAGACGAAACCAGGGGCCGCCAGCAAGGCCAGAACACTTCCCACTGCAAGCCAGATACGCATCCAGACCCCCGCCGCCGCAATGCAACATGGCGGGGCCGCAGGGCCCGGTGCAAGCCGTGCGAGGTTGCCGGATTGCCATTTGCCGGCGGCGTGTTCTTCGCGCAACCTGCGCAGACAGATCCAAGTAACGTGAGGAAACGAATCATGCTGGTCCGCCGTCAGTTCCTGGCCACCGCAACCCTGGCCGCCACGGGCGTCGCTGCCGGCCTGCCGCTGTTCTCCCGCCCCGCGCGGGCGGAGCAGGTCTTCTCCTCCATGAACGTCTTCGTGCCGGCCGGGCCTGGCGGGGGCTGGGACGGGCTGGGCCGCGCGATCGAGCAGGTGTCGCGCCAAGCGGGCCTGGTCGGCAGCTTCCAGTTCGAGAATGTCGGCGGCGCCGGCGGCACCGTGGGCCTGCCGCGCTTCGTGGCGCAGCGGCGCAGCCGGGGCGATTCGATCATGATCGGCGGCGCCATCATGGTGGGGGCGGTGCTGGCCAACCGCTCCCCGGTCGGGCTGAAGGACACCACGCCGCTGGCGCGGCTGATCACCGAGCCCGGTATCATCGTCGTGCCCGCCGAGAGCGACATCAAGGACATCAAGGGCCTGCTGGCGGCGCTGAAGGAGAATCCCGGCGGCACCTCGGTGGCCGGCGGCAGCGCGGGCGGCATCGACCATATCGTGCTGGGGCTGATGCTGAAGTCGCAGGGCCGCTCCGCCAAGGACGGCTCCTATGTCGCCTTCGCCGGCGGCGGGCCGGCCCAGGCCGCCATCCTGGGCGCGCAGGTCAAGGCCGGCATCTCCGGCATCTCCGAATTCGCCGAGCAGGTGAAGGCCGGCCGCATGCGCGCCCTGGCCACCACGGGCGAGACGCGCAGCCTGGACGGCGTGCCGACGCTGAAGGAGAGCGGCGTGGACATCGCCATGGGCAACTGGCGCGGCGTCTTCGGCCCGCCCGGCATGAAGCCGGCGGACAAGGAGAAGATGGTGAAGTTCTTCACCGACCTCGATGCCCTGCCGGCCTGGCGCGAGATGTGCGAGCGCCAGGGCTGGGAGCGCGCCCATCTCTCCGGCGACGCCTTCGCCGAGTTCCTGAAGCAGGACGAGGCGGCGACCGGAACCGTGCTGAAGGAGGTCGGCCTCGTCTGAGGCCGCCAGCGGAGGGAAGGCAGGGCGTGACTTCTTCAAGGACGGGCTTGCTGAAGCCCGGTGCCGGCCCCGATCTGGTGGCCGGCATCTTCGTCGTGCTGCTGGGCCTGCTCTGCCTCTGGCAGGCCAGCGTGATCCCGGCCACGCCACTCTATGCGCAGGTCGGGCCCAAATTCGTGCCCTACCTGATCGGCGCGCTGGTGGCGCTGATCGGCGCGGGGCTGGTGGTCGAGGCGCTGCGCGGCGGCTGGTCGGGCGGCATGGAGGAGGTGCGCGACGCGCCGCCCACCAACTGGCGGGCCCTCGGGCTGGTGGGCGCGGGGCTGGCCGCCAATCTCGTGCTGATCGACACGCTGGGCTTCGTCTTCGCCGCCACGGTGCAGTTCGCGCTGGTCTCAGCCGGCTTCGGCAGCCGCAACCTGCTGCGGGACGTGCTGATCGGGCTGGCCGTCGCGCTGGCTGCCTTCCTGGCCTTCGACAAGCTGCTGGGCGTCGATATCGGCGCCGGCATCCTGGAAGGGATCCTGTAGGCCATGGATGTCTGGACTGGGCTCGCCCTGGGCTTCGGCAATGCGCTCACCCTCACCAACATGGGCTGGGCGCTGCTCGGCTGCTTCCTCGGCACCGCCATCGGCGTGCTGCCGGGCATCGGCCCGGCGCTGACCATCGCGCTGCTGCTGCCCATCACCTTCCAGGTCTCGGCGACGGGTGCCTTCATCCTCTTCTGCGGCGTCTTCTACGGCGCCATGTATGGCGGCTCCACCACCTCCATCCTGCTGAACACGCCGGGCGAATCGGGCTCCATTATCACGGCGCTGGAAGGCGCCAAGATGGCCCGCAACGGCCGCGCGGGGCCGGCGCTCTATACGGCGGCGGTCGGCAGCTTCGTCGCCGGTACGATCGGCACGCTGGGCCTGTCCTTCCTCGGCCCGCTGGTGGTGGACCAGGCGCTGAAGCTGGGGCCGGCGGAATATTTCTCGCTGATGATCCTCTGCTTCGTCACCGTCTCGGCGGTGCTCGGCAGCTCGGCGCTGCGCGGGCTGGCCGCGCTGGGGCTGGGACTGATGCTCGGGCTGATCGGCATCGACCTGCAGACCGGCCAGCCGCGCATGACCTTCGGCGTCATCGAGCTGCTGGACGGCACCGACGTGGTGCTGGTGGCCGTCGCCCTCTTCGCGGTGGGCGAGACGCTCTACCTCGCCTGGCGCCACCATGACGCGAAGACGCAGGTGCGCGAGGTCGGGCGGCTGTCGATGTCGAAGGAGGACTGGAAGCGCTCGGTCGGCCCCTGGTTCCGCGGCGCGGCGCTGGGCTTTCCCTTCGGTGTCATGCCGGCCGGCGGCAGCGAGATGCCGACCATGCTGAGCTATTATTTCGAGCGCAAGCTGGTGCGGAAGAAATACGCCGGCGAGTTCGGCACCACCGGCGCCATCGAGGGCGTGGCGGGGCCGGAAGCCGCCAACAACGCCGCCGCCGCCGGCATCCTGGTGCCGATGCTGACGCTGGGCCTGCCGACCTCGGCGACCGCCGCCATCATGCTCTCAGCCTTCCAGTCCTATGGCATCCAGCCGGGACCGATGCTCTTCACCAGCCAGGCCGAGCTGGTCTGGACGCTGATTGCCTCGCTCTACATCGCCAATATCATGCTGGTGGTGCTGAACCTGCCGCTGGTGGGGCTCTGGGCGCGCATCCTGAAGATCCCGCAGCCGCAGCTCTATGCGGGCATCCTGGTCTTCGCCACCATCGGCACCTATGGCATCAGCAACAGCGTGGTGGATCTCGTCATCCTCTACACGCTGGGTGTCATCGCCATGTTCATGCGGCGCTTCGACTTCCCCACCGCGCCCGTGGTCATCGGCATGATCCTGGGCCCGATGGCGGAACAGGCGATGCGGCAGGCGCTGACCATCAGCCAGGGCGACTGGACCACCTTCGTCACCCGCCCCGTCTCGGTCTGCATCCTGATCCTGGCGCTGATCGCGCTGGTGGGGCCGCGCCTCTACGGCCTGGCCAGCCGCCGCCGCGCCCTGGCCGGGCATGCCGGGGCGCAGGGCCCCGTCGCCGGCCCGCCGCCGGGCTGAGGAAAAGGGCAGGCGGCGCAGGAATTCCGCCACCCGCCTGCCGTCGGCCGGGCCAAAGAACCGGAGGCCGCCGGAAGATCCGTCTTTCCGGCGGCCGTATCGGCCTCTCCCGCAGCGCGGATGTTCAACCTCCCCGGTACCGGCAGGCTGCGTCTCCGCGGCTTCCTGCCCGCCCCCGCCTTCGGTGCGTTCCAGTGGACCCGGCGGCCCGAACCAGGCCGGGGACCATGCTGCCGGCATCCCAGCCCATCTGGCAGGGCCGCCGTTGCCGCCCGGCCATCTCTCAACTAACTGTCATGGTCCAGCTTAGGCTTCCGGCACGGATCCTGCTTTCCTGCGGAACTCCAGCCTGATGTGACTGACAGCAAGGACTTCCCATATGCGCGCCTGGCTCCCGGTTTTCGCCATGGCCATAATTCTGCAACTGGCCTGCCCGGCCCCGGCCCATGCGACCCATACCCAGGCCGGCTTCACCGCCACGATGACCACCGGCACCGGCATGATGAAGGGCTGTTACGCCGGGTGCCGGAACAGCTTCGGCGCTGCGGATGCGCCGGCACCCCTTGAGATCGGGCACCTGATGGTGGCCCCCAGGCTGCCCGCCGTTCCGATGGATCTGCCCGAGCCCTCCTCGCTGCTGCTGCTGGGCTCAGGGCTGCTGATCACCGGCCTGGCGCGGCGGCGGCCGGGTTCCGCCTAATCCTCGATCCGCTCATGCGCGCCCATGCTGCCGCGCTTCCAGTAGCCGGCGGCCTTGACCTGGGCCTTGTCCAGCCCGTGCCGCTCCAGCAGCAGGGCGCGCAAGGCCCGCGCCACGGCGGATTCCGTGGCAACCCAGGCATGGCCTTCCCCCGCCGGCAGCCGCAATGCCTCCAGGGCGGCCAGCAGCGCATCGGGCGTGCCGGGCGCAGCGCCATCGCGATGCAGCCAGGTGACGCTGACATCCGCCGCCGAGGGAAACGGCTGCTCCTCCGCCGCCGAGGGAAACGGCTGCTCCTCCGCCGCATCCGCCACCTCCGCCAGCACGATGGCGCGGGCGCCGGCGGGCAGCTCCCGTAGCCGGCGGGCGATGGCTGGCAGTGCCGTCTCGTCCCCCACCAGCAGATACCAGTCATATTCCGGCAGGACGAAGGAGCCGCGCGGGCCGCCGATGCCCAGGAACCGCCCCGGCGCCGCCTGGGCCGCCCAGGTCGAGGCCGGCCCCTCCCCATGCAGCACGAAATCGATCTCCAGCTCGCTCCAGCTGAAGCGGCGCGGCGTGTAGTCGCGGCTGTCCGGGCGCTCGCCCTCGGGGAAGACGGGGCCGTTCGGGCCGGGGGTGGGCAGCACCGGGCGCTCCTGCCCCGGCGCGGGGAAGAAGACCTTCACATGGTCGTCGAAACCGGCGCTGGTGAAGCCCTCCAGTTCGGGCCCGCCCAGCGTGACGCGGCACAGATGCGGGGTGGGCCGCTCCACCCGCAGCACCTGCAGGAGGCGGAAGCGCAGGGGGTGGCGGATACGCGTGGGGATGCGGACGGTGACACTCATGCCGGATTCTCCATCCGGACCGGCCAGCAGGCCAGAGCCGGGCAGCGTTTGATATTGCAAATCGTTCTCATAAGGTCTAGCCCGCCATCCGGTTGGCCCCTGCCTTCTTCCGGAGATCCGCACGATGCTTCGCCGCGTCCTGGCCACTGCCGTCTGTGGCCTTGCCCTGCTTGCCACCTCGCTGCCGGCCGCCCGGGCGGGCAGCGTCACCGACCTCGCCGGCCGGCAGGTGGACATACCGGCCAAGGTCGAGCGCATCATCCTCGGCGAGAGCCGGCTGCTCCCCGTGCTGGCCATTCTGGAGAAGGGCGACCCGACCGCGCGCCTCGTCGGCATGCAGGACGACCTGCGGCAGCTCGACCCGCAGACCTATGCCCAGTTCAAGACCGTCGCGCCGAAGCTGGACAGCATCCCCCGCCTGGGACGCAGCGCCGCCGAGACCTTCTCGGTCGAGCGCGCCATCGGCACCGTGCCGGATCTCGCCATCTTCGGCGTCTCCGGCCATGGCCCGGGCAGCCAGTCCCGCCAGGTGATCGACGCGCTGGAGGCGGCGGGCACCAAGATCGTCTTCATCGACTTCCGCACCGACCCGCTGGCCAATACCCCCCGCTCCATGCTGGTGCTGGGCGAGGCCCTGGGCCGGCAGGCGGAGGCGCGGGCCTTCGTCGAGGAGTGGGAGAAGCAGCTGAAGCTGGTGACGGACCGGCTGGCCGAGGCCAGGCCGGAGAAGCCGCGCGTCTTCCTGGAGAGCCGCGTCGGCTTCTCCGAGGATTGCTGCGACACCATGGCACGCACGATGATGGCGCATTTCCTGGATGCGGCGGGGGCCGAGAACCTGGGCGCCGCGCTGTTGCCCGGCGCCACCGGCAAGGTCTCGCTGGAGAAGCTGCTGACCGACCAGCCGCAATACTGGGTGGGCACCGCCGTCGGCCGCCCGGGCGCGGCGCAGGAACCCGGCCATCCCCGCATCGCCCTCGGCAATGGCGCGACGGCCGAGGAGGCGCGCGCCACCCTGGCCGCCGCCCTGGCCCGGCCGGGCGTGAAGGAGCTGGAGGCGGTGCGGCAGGGCCGCGCCATGGCCATCTGGCACAACTTCTACAACTCGCCCTTCAATGTCGTGGCCGTGCAGGCCCTGGCGAAGTGGCTGCACCCCGATCTCTTCGCCGACCTCGACCCCGAGGCGACGATGAAGATGCTCTATGAGCGCTTCCAGCCCGTGCCGCTGACCGGCCTCTACTGGGTGGAAGCCGGGCGGTGAGCGGACACAGCATCGCGGCCGAGGCCCCTGCCCCAGAGAGCCTCGCCAGCGGCTATGCCGGCTTCGTCCGCCGGCGCGTCATCCTGCTGGCGCTGCTGGCCCTGGCGCTGGTGGCCGCGCTGCTGGCCGATATCGCCACCGGCCCGGCGCAGTTGACGCTGTCCACGGTGATCTCCGGCATCATCGACCCGGAGAGCCTGCCCCGGCCGATCCAGGTGATCCTGTGGAATGTGCGCCTGCCCTACGCCATCATGGCGGTGCTGGTGGGCGCGGCGCTCGGCCTCTCGGGCGCCGAGATGCAGACGGTGCTGAACAACCCGCTGGCCAGCCCCTTCACGCTGGGCGTCTCGGCCGCGGCCACGCTTGGCGCCTCGCTGGTGATCGTGACGGGCCTCGCGCCCTTCGGCGTGCCGCAGCATTTCGCGGTGCCCGTGGGCGCCTTCGCCTTCGCCGCCGGCGCCGCCGTGCTGGTGCAGGCCCTGGCGCGGATGCGCGGCACGGGCGTGGATACGGTGGTGCTCTTCGGCATCGCCCTGGTCTTCGCGCTGAATGCCGCCGTGGCGCTGCTGCAGTTCGTCGCCGATGCCGAGACGCTGCAGCAGATCGTCTTCTGGGGCATGGGCAGCCTGGCCCGCGCCACCTGGGCAAAGATCGCCGTGGTGGCCGCCGTGCTGGCGCTCTGCCTGCCCTTCTCGATGCTGAACGTCTGGAAGATGACGGCGCTGCGGGCGGGCGAGGCGCAGGCCGAATCGCTGGGCATCGACACCGCGCGCCTGCGGCTGGTGGTGATGCTGCGGGCCAGCCTGCTGGCCTCGGCGGCGGTCGCCTTCGTCGGCACCATCGGCTTCGTGGGGCTGGTCGGCCCGCATATGGCGCGGCTGCTGCTGGGCGAGGACCATCGCTTCTTCCTGCCCGGCGCCGCCCTGGCGGGCGCCCTGGTGCTGTCGCTGGCCTCCATCGCCTCCAAGCTGCTGGTGCCCGGACTGATCATCCCGGTGGGCATCGTCACCTCCCTGGTGGGCGTGCCGCTCTTCCTGGCGCTGCTCTTCGGCCGGGGACGCGGGCAATGAGCGCCGCCATGCCCGGCCTGCTGCTGCGCGGCGTCACCGCCGGCTATCGCAACCGTCGCGTCATCGAAGATTTCAGCCTGCCGCCGCTGCCGCCGGGCACGCTGCTGGGGCTGCTGGGGCAGAATGCCGCCGGCAAGTCCACGCTGCTGCGCGGCATCGCCGGGTTGGGCCGCGCCCAGGGCGAGATCCTGCTGGACGGCACCTCCCTCCCCGGCCTTTCCGCCGCCCGCCGCGCGGCGCTGGTGGGCTACCTTCCGCAGAGCCTGCCGCCCTCCAGCCCGCTGGTGGCCTATGAGGCCGTGCTCTCCGCCTGCCGCGCCGTGCGGGGCGACCTGAGCCACCGCCAGGCCGAGGCCGCTATCGCCCGCGCCTTCGAGACGCTGGGCATCACCCATCTGGCGCTGCGGCGGATGAACGAGCTTTCCGGCGGCCAGCGGCAGATGGTGGGGCTGGCGCAGGTGATGGTGCGGGAACCACGCCTGCTGCTGCTGGACGAGCCCACCAGCGCGCTGGACCTGCGCTGGCAGCTTTCGGTGGTGCAGGCTGTGCGGGACGCCGTGCGCGCGAGCGGCGCGATCGGCATCGTCGCCATCCATGACATCAACCTGGCGATCCGCGCCTGCGACCAGGTTGCGGTGCTGGCCAAGGGCCGGCTGCTGGCCGTGGGCGCGCCGGCCGAGGTGGTGACGCCCGAGGTGCTGGCGGAATCCTTCGGCGTCGCCAGCCGCGTGGAATCCTGCAGCCAGGGCGTGCCCGTGGTGCTGGTGGACCGCGCCCTGCCCCTGCCGCACTGACGCCCCGGCGGGCGCCGGCATTCCTGGGCCGGCGCCCGCGCGCCTCATGCGACTGGTGACGCGCGCCGGGTCAGACCTTGCCGGCGGTGCCCGACGTGTCCGTGGTGCCGGTTGTGCCCGGCGTCCCGGTGCCCTTCGTGCCGCGGGTATCCTCCACCTCCACATCCTGGCGCCGCACGGTCTCCTTCACCGTCTCGGTATGCTCGGTCGCTCCCTTGTTGATGGCGACCTCGCCGACCACCCGGGCCTCCTTCGAGACCACGGGCTCCTCGCGGTGCTCTACCGCCTCGATGGTCTGCTCGCGGAAGGCATTGTCAGCATCGCTCAGCGGGCGGTCCACGGTGCGGCGCTCCACCTCCACATATTCCTCACGCAGCGAGACCTGCTCGGTGACCGGTGTCTCGATGACATAGGAGCGGACCCGGATGCGGCCATGCTCGGTATCGCGCTTGCCGACGCGCAGCTTCTCCTCGACGATGGGGATGACGCCTTCCTCGCCGACACGGGCCTCGCCCGCGCCGACCGTACCGGCGGCGCGAAGGCCGCTGGTCTCCATCCCCGCCGATACGCCGCCAGGGGCAGAGCCTGCGGCCGTGCCGCCGCCCGCCGTCACCCCGGCACTGGTGCCGGGGCCGCTCTCCGCGCGCGCGCCGGCACCCGTGCCCAGGCCAGCATCCGCCCCGATGCCGGTGCCCATGGCCGCCCCGGTGCGGAGGTCACCGCCCATGCGCCCGCCGGTATCCGTGGCTGTGCCGGCCCCGGCCGCCGGCTGATAGCCCTGCCAGCCGCTGTCGCGCCATTCCTGCTCCCGTGCATCGAGATCGACGGCGCCATGTGCCTCGAAGACATCCATGGCATGGGCGACCTGATTCTCGTCGAGTTCCACGGCCAGCAGATAGCCGCCGCGGCGGATGCCTTCGGAAAAGACGTAACGATCCTCCTCCGGCAGGAAGAGGTTCTTCAGCGAGGCCCAGAAGCCCTCATTCTCGCCTGCACCCGGGGCCAGGGTGCCCGTGATGCTCTCGCCGCCTTGCAGCGTGATCCGGCTGGGCTCCACCCCGTCCTGGGCGACGAGATGGTCGATGACCGCTTCCGCGGCCTCTCGCGTATCGAAAAGGCCAGTAATGGTTCGCGTCATCTTACTTATTCCTCAGAATGCGGAGTTGATTCCGGTGAGTCCTGATGTGCAGAACTGTCCGGCCCGTCGGATATCAGCCTCTCAACAACCGAATTCTGAACGCGCCGTTCCACCACCTGCTCGACGTTTTCTTCATTTTCATGAAAACGCAGGTGAATTTCTTCTTTGAGGAAAAGTTTCTTTACTACAACAAGAACTTCCTCGACGACCGGGATGATCACTACGCCATCCTCTTCCCGCGTCACGGGAAGCTGGTCGACCTCCTGCCCCACGGGGACACGCGTCACCTCGGCGCTGCGGCTGCGGAGGGTCTCCCGCACCACCTCCTCCACCGTCTCCGTCCGCACGGAGACGCGGACGCGGCCCGATTCCCGGAGCCGCTTCCCGACATGGATCTTCTCCTCGCTGAGCGGGAGCACGGTCCCGGGCCGTTCTGCCGGCATGACGCCTCACCTCCCGCGCTGAACCCTGTCAACGCGCGGGCCCTGCCGCTGGTTCCGGCGGGCATGGTGGCGATATCCCCGCCCCGCCTGCCCCGCTCCGCGCGTCTCAGCGCGGCGTGGAATCCTTGATGTAGGAGCGGATGCGGCCATCGCCGATGCTCTCGTCGCGCCGCCCGCCGCGCGCCGCCGCCTCAGGATTCGCCGCCATGCCGCCCGGGGCGGCGCCGGTGGACGGCCCGCCAGCCACATTGCCGATGCCCATCCCCGTGGCCACGCCGATCCCGGCGACCGGGGCCTGGGTTGGCGGCTGGTAGCCCCTCCAGCCCTCAGCCCGCCATTGTGCCTGCCGGGCGTCGAAATCGATCGCGCCATGGGTCTCGAAGACGAGCATCACATGCGGGATCTTGTCCTCCGGCAATTCGACGGAAACGACATAGCCGCCGCGGCGGATGGCCTCCGAATAGGCATGCCGGTCCTGGTCCGGCACGAAGAGGTGCAGGAGTGAGATCCAGATTCCCTGATGCTCGAAGCCGTCATCCGCCTTGGCCCGGCCGTGCAGCACGACCCGGCTTCGGTCGACCTCGTCATGGCTGATCAGGTGGTGGATGACCGATTCGGCGGCCCCGCGCGTGTCGAAGAGGCCGGTGACGGTACGGATCATGGCGATGCTCCCTCAGCCCACAGGGCCCTCGCCCCGCGGCGGCGTGCTGGATGTTCCCTGCCAAGGAAACCTCTTCCCAGCGTGGTCGTTGCAGAGGGCCCGCGTGACGCTGGCCGGCCGCCGGCACGGCGGCTAGAGAAGAGGCTTCTTCCGCACAGGAGACCAGCCTTGGCCGACATCCGCATCGACATCGGCGGCGAGATCTTTTCCGCGCGTTTCGAGGAGGAGGCCGCGCCGAAGACCGTGGCGCGCTTCCGCACCATGCTGCCCTATCGCGACCGCATCATCCATGTGCGCTGGAGCGGCGAGGCCTGCTGGATTCCGATGGGCGAGCGCGACCTGGGCGTGGGCTTCGAGAACGCCACCAGCTACCCGGCGCCGGGTCAGGTGATCGTCCATCCCGGCCATGTCTCCAACATGAGCGAGACGGAGATCCTGGTGGCCTATGGCCCCTGCTGCTTCGCCAGCAAGGCCGGCCAGCTGGCCGGCAACCACTTCCTGACCATCACCGGAGACCTGGACCGGCTGGCCAGTATCTGCCGCAGCGTGCTGTGGGACGGCGCCAAGGACATCACCTTCAGCGCCGGCTGATGCCGCGGGGGCGGGGCGGCCCTAGTTGCTGATGGACAGTTGCAGCTCCGCCGTCTCGCCGCGCTGGCTGGCGCGCACCCGGTCCGCCAGCCTGACGATCATCAGCGCGGAAAGCTGACGCATGGCATCGTCCAGATCCTCTTCCTCCGCCTCCAGCATCGCCGCCATGTCGGGGGCGGCGCCGGGCTCCAGCCGCAGCGCGCGGCCGCGATAGGAGAGGGTGCTGACCAGGCTGAATTCATCGAAGCTGGTGGTCAGGGTGACGGGCCCGCCGACCCCCATCTCCCGCAGCGCCTCCAGCGCCTCCCCCACGGCATAGCCCGCGCGCAGCACGGTATCCTGCCGCACGCCCCAGAGCTTGCCGCTGAATTCCAGCGCCTCCTGCGCGGCCTGGGCCTCGCGCTCGGGCGGCAGGACCTGCCGGTGCGTCTGGCGGATGCCGATGCGGAAGAGGGCATTCAGCGCCACCGCCGCGATGGCGCCCACCGTCAGGCCGGAGGCCAGGATCACCCGGCTCCACTCCGGCGCCTCCTGGCTGAGCTGCGGCACCAGCATCACCGCCGTGCCCAGCACCACGGCCAGCCCCACCGTGAAGCTGCGCCGCGCGTTCATCATGCGCGACATGATCAGGTCCATGCCGGCCGTGATCATGTAGGCGGCTGTATAGAGCAGGATGCCGCCCACGACGGGCGCCGGGGTCAGCGCCAGCAGCCCCGCCACGGGCGGGAAGAAGGCGGCCAGGATCAGCGCCAGCCCCGCGACCGTCCCCACCCGCCGCGCGGCGATGCCGGTGGCATGCACCAGGCCGATATTGGCGGAGGAGGAGGAGCCCGGCAGCGTGCCGGTGCAGCCGAAGAGGATCTGCGTGATGCCCACGCCGGTGATGGCGCGCCCCACCATCGGCATATCCGCCCGCCGCCAGTTGGCATCCGTCAGCCGGTCCATCGACAGCGTGCTGGCGAACTGGTCCATGATGGTGATGAACTGCGAGAGCAGGATCACCAGCACCGCCACCGGGTGGAATTCCGGCCAGGGCAGTTGCAGGCCCAGCACCGGCACGGCCAGCAGCGGCATCTCCGGCAGGCCGCCTGTGGGCAGCGAGCCGGTCAGGGCCGCGACCAGCGTGCCCACCACCGCGCCCGCCAGCATGGCCACCCGGCGCCAGCCGGGCGAGCCCCAGACGGCGATACCGACCATGCAGGCCACGGTCGCCGCCGCGGCCAGCGCCGCGGGGCCGGAGAAGGCCTGCCCCTCCCCCGTCAGCCCCACGCTGCGGGAGACGCCGCCGGTGACGAGGGTGATGCCGAGCATCAACACCACCACGCCGATCACCTCCGGCGGGAAGACCGGGCGCAGGCGGGGGATGAGGCGGGCCATGGCCACCGTTGCCAGCCCGGCGATGATGGTGGCGCCCATGGTGGCGGCCAGCCCGAATTGCAGCGTCACGGCGATGTGGATAGGCAGCCGGCTGGGGCCGGGGATGGTGACCAGCAGCATGCCGGCGCTGAAGCGCGTGGGCAGGGATTGCAGCAGCGTGCCGCAGCCCATCACCAGCACGGTGGCGCTGACGAAGCCGATGGTCTGCCCGGCATCCAGCCCCATGCCCTGGGCGGCGATGACGGCATAGAGCGCGAAGATCAGCGCCAGCAGCGCATGCTGCAGCCCCATGCCGAGCAGCACGGGAAGGGGCGGCTTCTCCTCGGTTGTATAGACGAAATCCTCGGGCCGTTTGCGGTTGCCGGGCACCGGGCGCGGGAAGAGGCGGTCCAGCCAGCCAGCCGGCCCCGCCCAACCCCGGCGCATGAGCGGAAGGGCGCCGCCAGCCGGGGGCTGCGGTGCGGGCCCGCTTGCCGGCCTTTGCGACGGACTGGCAAGCATGCGGCAACCCTCCCCGGCATGATCCGGCGCCGCCGTCATGCGGCACCTTGGCCATCATCGGACATTCCGCCCCTGCACGAAAAGGTGTTTCGCACCGCGCAGCTTCCGCTCATTGCGCGAAAGCGCGCAAACCTCTTGGCGAAGCCGCGCCGGAGGGGCAGAGACGCGCGCATGACCCAGCCGCCGCGCCGCGCGCCCTTCCCCCCCCGGCCCGCCCGCCCGCCCGAGCCCGAGCCGTTTCAGCCCCGCCCCGCTCAGCCGCGCCCGCCCCAGGCCCGTGGGCCGGAGCCTGACCGCATCTGCGGCCCGGCCGCCGTCGCGGCGGTCTTCGCGCGCCGGCCGCAGGCGGTGATGCGGCTGTTCTACGTGCCCGCGCGCCGGCTGGAGGCCGGGCCCTTCTGCGCCCAGCTCGCCCGCGCCCGGAAGCCCTACCGGGAGGTTCCGGCGAAGGAGCTGGAGAAGATCGCCGGCACCGCGCATCACGGCGGCATCGTCGCCATCGCCGTGCCCCGCGTCGTGCCCGCCCTGCCGGCGCCCGAGGCCCTGCCGGCCGACCTGCTGCCGGTGCTGGACGGCATCGGCAATCCGCACAATCTCGGCGCCATCGCCCGCTCGGCCGCCTTCTTCGGCTGTCAGGCGCTGGTGATCTCAGGCGACCCACGCCAGGCCGGGCTTTCGGATTCCGCCTGGCGCACCAGCGAGGGCGGGCTGGAGGCCCTCTCCCTCTACCGCGCCGCGGATCTGCCGGCGGCACTCGCCGCGCTGGCGCCCCGCTTCCTGACCGTGGCCGCCGTGGCACGGGGCGGGGAGACGCCGGAGGCCATCCTGCGCGATGACGACCCCCGCCCTATCGCCCTGGTGCTGGGCAACGAGGAACAGGGCCTGGCCGAGACTACCATCGCCGCCTGCGCCCGCCGCGTCACGCTGCCGGGCTCAGGCACGGTGGAGAGCCTGAATGTTTCGGTGGCGGCGGCGGTCCTGATGCATGCTTTGCGCCGCCGTGGAAGCTGATACCGGCACACAACCTCTTGCTCTCGGGAAAGAGAGGGACGACATGAAAGGGAAATCAGACGGAGACTGCTGAAGCCATGACTATCCGCCGTCGCGCCATACTGGGCGCCGCCGTCAGCCTGCCCTTCGCCCCCGCCGTGCTGCGGGCACAGCCAGCCTTCCCGTCCCGCACCATGCGCCTCGTGGTGCCCTTCGCCGCCGGCGGTTCAGTCGACCTGACCGGGCGGCTGATCGCCGAGCGACTCCAGTCCGTCCTGGGCCAGACCATGGTGGTCGACAACCGCGGCGGCGCCGGCGGCAACCTGGGCGCGGCCGAGGCGGCGCGGTCGGAGAAGGACGGGCATACCCTGCTGCTGGCCTCGGCCTCCATCCTGGCAGCCAACAAGTTCCTCTACACCAAGTCCATGCCGATCGACCCGATCAAGGACCTGGCGCCGGTGACGCGCGTGACCACCGGCACGGTGTTCATGACGGTCAATGCGAACAGCCCCTACAAGACCTTCGACGACGTCATCAAGGCGGCGCGGAAGGACCCGGGCAAACTCACCATGGGCTCCTCCGGCACCGGCACCATCAGCCACCTGACCATCGCCAAGGTCTGCAAGGCGACGGGCGTGGACATCACCCATGTGCCCTATCGCGGCGGCGCGCCGGCCCTGCAGGACCTGCTCTCCGGCAATATCGACATGATGTTCGACGTCATTCCGCTGGCGATGTCGAATGTGCGCGAAGGCCGCCTCCGCGTGCTGGCTGCCGCCAGTGCCGACCGCGTGACCTATTCGCCCGAGCTGAAGGACGTGCCGGGCATGAAGGAGCTGCTGCCGGGCAGCGGCATCGACATGCAGTCCTGGTATGGCATGAACGTGCCGGCCGGCGTGCCGCAGGACCGCATCGCCATCCTGCACAAGGCCATCGCCCAGGTCGTGGATACCGATGAGTTCCGCGCCAAGATGGAGCCGAATGGCTTCACCACCGTGGTGGACCCCTCCCCCGAGGCCTATGGCGCCTACCTGCTGGAGCAGGAGAAGCTGTGGAAGGGGCTGGTGGAGGAATCGGGCGCGAGCCTGGACTGAGGACAGACGCCGCCGGAGTGCCCGGCCTTCGGTCGGGCCATTCCGGCGCGGGTGCCACGGCACCCTGCCAAAGCGGCCGCGCCTGATCCGGCGCGGCCTGGAACCGCCTCAGGATTTGCCGGCCTGCTTCAGCAGCGGCATGTCGCCGGGGCGCGGAAACCGGTGCCGGAACATCTTCTGGCCCGGCGCCTCGATGAAGGCGTAGCAGGCGGCCGATGCCGCGGCCACGACGGAGAAATGCACGGCCACGGCCACGGCCATGGCCGCCTCCTGCCCGATGGGTCCGGCCAGCCGGGGCTCGAGCGCCAGGGGGATCCGCTGCAGCATGCCGTGGACGAGATAGAGGGCGAAGGACCAGCGCCCGAGGCTGTGCACGACCGGATTGGAGAAGAGCCGGGCCAGCCAGCCCTTGTTGCAGGACAATACGAGCACAAGCGCAGGGAAGAGCGGGAAGAGCAGCAGGTCCGGCACCTTCCAGGCCAGCCCGGCCACGAGGGCCAGGCAGACGGCGATGCCCAGCGCGTCATTCCCCGCCCAGCGGTCGAGGCTTCCCCTGGCGAAGACGCGATGGATCAGCATGCCCGCCATGAAGCCGGCCAGGCAGCGCAGCACGGGCAGGCCCCAGTCGTGCTTCCAGATGTTGAGGCTGAAATCGGCGGCCGCCCCAAGCCATGAGGCCAGCCAGGCCAGGCCGACCAGCGACAGCATGATGCCACAGGCCAGGCCGAGAAGGATCCTGCCGCCGCTCCTGGCGAAGAGCGGCACCAGGAGGGGAAAGGCGAGATAGGCGAAGAATTCCGCGCTGACCGACCAGGTCGGGATGATGATGGAAGGGCCCAGCCCCCAGACCTGTGCCATCGACAGGTTCAGCGCGAAGACATCGGGGGTGATGGGCGCCGGAACGGCATGGCCGGTGAATCCGGCCTCGGCCAGCCGCAGGCCGACATAGAGAAGAAGAACCACCAGGTAGAGCGGGTAGATGCGCGCGATGCGCCGGAGCATGAAATCCGAGAAGTCCTGCGAGCGCCAGGGCCTCATGAAGAAGTGCTGATACCGGAGCATGATCATGAAGCCGCTGAGGACGAAGAAGACATCGACGCTCAGATACAGTTGCTGGTGCCATTCGGCCTGTTGCGCCGCCCCGTTATCGAAAACTTCCTGGAGGTGATAGGCGGCGACAAGCAAGGCGGCGATGCCACGCAGCCCAGTCAGCGAGCGGATTTCCTGCACCTGGCTTCTCCGGCGGTCCCACGCAGGCAGGGTTCCCCGCTCCTGCAACACTCAGCTTGGTCTTCGCCCGGTTGGTAGCAGCGGCTGCCGGTTCTTTCTAGATAAAGCGGGTCAATTTTAATGTGAATATTAAATCATAAATCAATATCAGCTTATATATCCTGATAAATTTACGCCAAAAGAAAATTTATACTCGTCTCATCAAGCATTATTGTCCCGCCCCTGCTGTGATTGCCACCTGCCGGGGCCGGAAAAGGGTTCACAAGATTTGCGGCATCCCAATGATCGCCGCTGGCACCGGCCCCGCCGACCTGTTACCGCACCTCCATGTTGGAAGATTGGACAGCGGCCTTCGAGGCCTGGGTGCGTGCCCACGCGGCATGGGGCGCGGCGATCACCTTTTTGATCGCCTTCCTGGAATCCTTTCCCATCGTCAGCATCATCGTGCCCTCGACGGCCCTGTTGCTGGGCATCGGCGCGCTGATCGGCACCGGCATGCTCGACCCGCTGCCCGTGCTGCTGGCCTGCATGGCCGGCGGCATCCTGGGCGATGCCACCGGCTACTGGCTGGCACGTGCCATCGGCGCGCGCGCGGTGCGCCGCCACCTGCCGCTTTCCTGCCGCCGGGCCTATGCCTGGGGCGTGGTGGTATTCCGCCGCTGGGGCTGGTGGGCGGTCTTCGTCGGCCGCTTCCTGGGTCCGGTGCGGGCCGTGGCGCCCCTGGTGGCCGGCGTCACCGGCATGGGGGAACGCGCCTTCCAGAGCGCCAATATCCTCTCCGCCATCCTCTGGGCGCCGCTGATGCTGATGCCCGGCAGCATCGGCGCCTGGCTGGCGCGGCGGCTCGGGCAGGAGCCGGACCCGCTGACCATCGGCCTGGCCCTGGCCGGTGTGGTGCTGCTCTGGCTGGGCTGGCAAAGGCTGCGACCCGTCCTTACCGCCGTCTCGGGAGGCCGCCTGCCGCGCTGACCACGGCTGAGCCCTTGCCGGACAGGAGCTTGTAGAGACGATGGAATGGATCGCCGACCCCACTGCCTGGCTGGGCCTGGGGACGCTGATCGTGCTGGAGCTGGTGCTCGGCATCGACAACCTGATCTTCATCGCCATCCTCGCCGACAAGCTGCCGCCGGAGCAGCGGAACCGGGCACGCGTCATCGGCCTCGTCCTGGCGCTGCTGATGCGGCTTGCGCTGCTGGCCAGCATCTCCTGGGTGGTGGGGCTGACGGCGCCGCTCTTCTCCCTGCTGGGCGCCGAGGTCACGGGGCGCGGGCTGATCCTGGTCCTCGGCGGGCTGTTCCTGCTCTTCAAGGGCACGATGGAGCTGCATGAGCGGCTGGAAGGCGGCCACGAGGCCCGGCAGGGCGCGAGGGTCTGGGCCAGCTTCTGGCAGGTGGTGGCGCAGATCGTGGTGCTGGACGCGGTCTTCTCGCTCGATTCCGTCATCACCGCCGTCGGCATGGTCGAGCATCTCTCGATCATGTACATCGCCGTCATCGTCTCGATCGGCGTCATGATCGCGGCCAGCCGGCCGCTGATGCGCTTTGTCTCCGCGCATCCGACGGTGGTGATCCTCTGCCTCGGCTTCCTGCTGATGATCGGCTTCAGCCTGATCGCGGAGGGCCTCGGCTTCCATATTCCCAAGGGCTACCTCTACGCCGCCATCGCCTTCTCCATCCTGATCGAGACCTTCAACCAGCTCGCCCGCCGCGGCCATGCCCGGCATCTCAGCACCGGCGACCTGCGGGACCGCACGGCCCTGGCGGTGCTCCGCCTGCTCGGCGGCGGCCGGCCCGAGGCGGAGGCCGCCGCCGGCGCGGAGGAGGGGGATGCGGCGCCGTCGCCCGTCTTCGGACCGCAGGAACGCTCCATGGTGCAGGGGGTGATGGCGCTGGGGGAGCGGCCCGTGCGCTCCATCATGACGCCACGCAGCGAGGTGGTCTGGCTGGATATCGACGACAGCCCGGAGGAGCACCGCCGCGCCATGCTGGAGAGCGGCCATTCCCGCTTCCTGGTCTCACGCGGGCGGATCGAGGAGATCGTCGGCGTCGCCCTGGCCAAGGACCTGTTGCGCGACCTGCTGGAGCGGGGCGCGATCGACACCCAGCGCTCCATCCGCCCGCCGCTGCTGGTGCATGACCGGATGGACGTGCTGCGGCTGATGGAGCGGCTGCGCGGTGCCTCCGTGCAGATGGCGGTGGTGCTGGACGAATACGGCACGCTGGAGGGGGTGGCGACGCCCACCGATATCTTCGAGGCCATCGCCGGCGAGTTCCAGGAAGGCGCCGGGGGCCAGCCGCGGCTGGAGCGGGAGGGCGATGGCGCCTGGATGCTCGATGCCCATCTGGACCTGCACAGCCTGGACCAGCAGCTCGGCACCCGGCTGGCCGAGGAGGCCGGGCAGTATTCCACCGTCGCCGGCTACCTGATGGGCCGGCTGGACCGCCTGCCGGTGCTGGGGGACGAGGTGGAGGCGCCGGACGCCGAAGGCGGCATGCTGCTGCTGGAGGTCGTGGCCATGCAGGGCTTCGGGCCGGAGCGTGTGCGGCTGCGGCGGAAGCCGGCCGAGCCCCAGGCCTGACGCCGCCCGCGCATGCAGGAGACTCTGGCCGCCTGCGGCGGGTTGTTCCTCGCCGCCTTCCTGGCCGCCACCCTGCTGCCGGCGCAGTCCGAGGCGCTGCTGGCCACCCTCCTCCTCAACGGCCATCCCGCCCTGGCCCTGGTGGCCTCGGCGGCGGTGGGGAACATCGCGGGCTCGGTGGTGAATTACGGGCTGGGTCTGGGCATCGCCCGCTTCGGCACGCGGCGTTGGTTCCCGGTCTCAGCGGCGGCGCTGGCGCGGGCGCAGGGCTGGTACGCCCGCCGCGGCCGCTGGGTGCTGCTGCTGAGCTGGCTGCCGGTGGTGGGCGACCCGCTGACCCTGGTGGCGGGGGTGATGCGGGAACGATTCTGGGTCTTCCTGCTGCTGGTGGGCATCGGCAAGCTCGGGCGCTACGTCGTGCTGGCCCTGGCGGTGGACGCCGCCTGGGGCTGATCGCGCCACCGCCCCTGCACAGCCGCGCCATCGGCGGCTAGGATGCCCGCGACCCGACAGCCCAGCGGAACCAGCCATGCCCGATATGCTTCGCCCACCCGAGCGGGATCGCCTAATCGCCTATCTCGAGCGGAACCTGGCGCAGGAGATGCAGCTGGGCGACCGGAAGGCGGTGGCGCTGCGGGAACGGGGCACCTCCCCCCTTTCCGGCGACTCCTGCTGGACGGCGGATGCGGCGGGGGCGCTGGAACTGCTGGCCCTTCCCGCCGTCCGGCCCCGCTGGCACGGACTGGCGGAAGGGCTGACCGGCTTCCTGCTGGCCATGAGCGAGGACGGGCTGCTGCACCGGCGCACGGCCCGCCCGGAATGCGTGGTGAGCAATATCGACCCGCTCGACTTCCATGTGGTGACCGGCAGCCACGAGTTCAGCGGCGACCTCTCGCGCGGGCTGGTGCGGCAGGAGCTGCGCGGCCAGCCCGCCGGCGGGCGGGAGGTCCTGCATACCGGGCATCTGGTGGAATTCCGCATCGGCCGGCGCAGCCATTGCCTGGATGTGGAGGACACCATCCGCCGCTATGGGCTGGTGCCGCAGCCCGATGGCGTGGCGCTGTTCCATGAGAGCGAGCTGCGCGCCCCGCACGGGCTGCTGCGGCGCGAGGGCGTGGTGGCGACGCTGCGCTACGAGTACACGATCCGCGCCGGCGATCCCCGGCTGCTGCTGCGGGTCACGCTGAAGGCGGCGCCAGGCGTCACCCTGGAAGGGGTGCGCCTCACCACGGCGCTGGACGAGCTTTCCGGCGGGCCGCCGGAACGGCCCATCACCCGCATCGTCCTGGGCGAGGGCGGCGGCCTGCGCCCGCTGTCCATGCAGGCGGAGGCGCTGGCCAACCTGCATCTGGGCCCGGCCGAGACGCTGAGCCTGGTGGAGGAGGCACCGCCCGGCGCCGCCATGGGCGTGCATATCGGCATGCCGTCCGGTGCCCGGCTGCGAAGCATCAAGCTGGCGACGCGGGAGAGCGGGGGCGCGTCCCGGCCGCACTGGCTGCTCTCCCGCTACGAGTTGTCGGAGCTGGGCGGGGGCCAGGGCTTCACGGTGGAGGAGCATCGCCTGGTGACGGCCGGCACGCTGGCGGGCGCGGAGGCCGCCTATGCTAGGCTGCTCGCCGATCCGGCGCCCCTGGCCGGGGGCGATGCCGGCCTCAGCCCCGATTACGGCGCGGCGCTGAACGCCATCGCGGCGCAGATCCATTTCTCCGCCAGCGGCGCCTATGGCACCCAGGCCCTGGCGCCGGAGCGGCTGGCAGAGCTGCGCGGCTGGTACGACCGGCATCTGCTGGCCCTCTTCGCCGCCATGGCCGACGCGCCGCCGGAGGGCGCGCCCCCTGCCGCGCTGCTGCCGGGGCGGGTCGCGCTGCGTTCGCTGGCCTTCACGCTGCTGTCGCTGGACCTGATGCTGCACACGCCCCGCCTGCCCCCCGCCACCGGGGCGGCGCCGGACTACGCGGCCCTGCTGCGCCTCGGCCTGCAGGCGCTGCTGGCGCGGCAGGAGGCGGCGGAGGACGGCGGCGCCTTCACCGAGGCGGTGGGCGAGACGATGCTCGACGGCCATGCCGCCGCGCTGCTGGCGCTGGCCCGCCTGGCGCTTCGGCGGCGCGATCTGCCGGGCGAGGAGATCGCCGCCGCGCTCCGGCGCGGGCTGATGGCGCTGCGCCTCGGCCCGCCGCTGCATGGCGGGGAGGCCCGCGCGCAGGAGCATCCGCTGCTGCAGATCCGCCGCGCCGATGGCACCCGCCTCGCCGATGACGGCTTCTGGTCCTTCAAGCTGGGCCTGCTGATGCGGGCGGCCAATGTGCTGGGCCTGGCGGACCGGGCCGGCGCCGTGCCGTTGGAGCCGGGGCAGCGGGAGCATCTGCAGGCGCTGTTCGACGCCTGCTTCCGCCTGCTGCGCGGCCGCGTGCGCGTCTCCGGCAGCGAGCTGGAGGTGCTGCCCACCCCCATCGCCACCGAGGGCCATGCCGGCACCCAGGCGCCGGTGCTGCTCGCGCTGCTCTCCCCCGACGAGACAGTGCTGGAGGGCCCGGCCCCGGCGCAGAGCCTGGCGAGCTGAGCCCGCACAATCGCGTGCCGCCCGGGGCGGGCACCCTTGGAAGCCCGCGGCGGCGCGGCGATAAGCGCCCTCCCCTTCGACGGAGGAACCGCCGCGCCATGAAACCGGGTATCCGCGCCCTGTTCCACCCTGCCTCTCTGGCCCTGCCGCTGGCTCTGCTGCTGGCCGCCTGCGCCACCCAGCCGCCGCCTGCTGCCCCCACCCCGCCCCTGCCCTACCCGGAATCGGCACGGGAGCGGATGCTGGGCATCGCCCTGGCGGAATGGCAGGACTGGGGGCGGATCGTGGTGGAGGCCAGCGCCCCCCGCGCCGCTACGGCGGGACCGGGGCAGGAGTCGCGCCTGGGCAATTTTCCCCGCGTGCTGGCCTACTGGCGCGCGGTGGAGGGCGAGGGCCGCGCCGCCATCGACCGCAACCGCAGCCGCTACGCCACCGTGCTGGCGCATCCCGGCGCGCCCGGCGATGTCTGGGGCGAGCCCGCCTGGTCCGCCGCCTTCATCAGCTACGTCATGCGCAATGCCGGGGTGGATGAGCGGGAATTCCGCCCCTCCGCCGCCCATGCCTTCTATATCGACGGGTTGCTGGCCGATGCTGCCGCCTTCCCGGCCCAGGCGCCCTTCATCCCGCATGACCCCGGCGCCTATGCCCCCGCGCCCGGAGACCTCGTCTGCGCCGACCGCTCCCGCCGCCCGCTGGCCGGCTGGCGGGAGAGGCTGGCCGAGGCTGGGGAGTTCCGCCCCATGCATTGCGACATCGTCGTCGCCAGCGAGGCCGGCGCCGGCGGCCGTGTCGTGCGGGCGGTGGGTGGCAATGTGGCGGATGCGGTGACGCTCTCGCTCTTCCCCGCCGATGCCGCCGGGCGGCTGTTACCCCGCCCGGCGGGACAACCCGCCTGGTTTGCGGTATTCGAGAACCGCCTGGGCCGGCTGCCGCCCTTCGGCGCGCCGCCCGTCGCCATCTCCATGGCCATGCCACCGGCCGCGCCGGCGGCTCCCCGCGCCCTATTCTGACCGGAGACACCGTCTTGACCGATCTCTTCTCCCCCATCGTGCTGCGCGGGGTTACCATCCGCAACCGCATCGGCGTGGCGCCGATGTGCCAGTATTCCTGCGACCCCCGTGGCGAGGCCGCCGGCAAGGCGACCGACTGGCACCTGTCGCATCTGCATGCCCGCGCCATCGGCGGCGCCGGGCTGGTGGTGACCGAGGCGACGGCGGTGACGCCGGAAGGCCGCATCACCCCGCAGGATCTCGGCCTCTGGAGCGACGCGCAGACCGAGGGCCATGCGCGCCTCGCCCGTGTGATCGCCTCGGCCGGCGCGGTGCCGGGCACGCAGATCGCCCATGCCGGCCGCAAGGCCAGCACCAACCCGCCCTGGCATGGCGGCGTCGCCGAGGACGCGGCGCATGGATGGACGCCACTGGCCCCCAGCGCGGTCGCCTTCCCCGGCCTGCGCGAGCCGCGCGCGATGACGGAGGAGGAGATCACCTCCACCATCGCCGCCTTCGCCGCCACCGCCCGCCGCGCCGTCGAGGCCGGCTACCGCTTCATCGAGATCCATGCGGCGCATGGCTATCTGCTGCACCAGTTCCTCTCGCCTTTGTCCAACCAGCGCAATGACGGCTGGGGCGGGGATTTCGCCGGCCGCACGCGCATCGTGCTGGAAGTGGTGAAGGCGGTGCGCGCCACCATCCCGGACGACCTGCCGCTGGGCATCCGCTTCTCCCACACCGACTGGCTGGAAGGCGGCTGGACGACGGAGGAGACGGTGGAACTCTCCCGCCAGGTGAAGGCGCTGGGCATCGACCTGATCGACGTCTCCTCCGGCGCGCTGCTGCCGGCCAAGATCCCGCTGGAGCCGGGCTACCAGGTGCCGGGCGCCGAGGCCGTGCGGAAGGGCGCCGAGGTGCCGGTGGCTGCTGTCGGACTGATCACCGAGCCCCGGCATGCGCAGGAGATCCTGCAGGCCGGGCAGGCGGATATGATCTTCCTGGCCCGTGCCCTGCTGCGCGACCCCTACTGGCCGCTGCATGCCGCCGCCGCCCTGGGCCGCGCCGAGGCCTTCCAGGCGCCGGCCCAGTATGACCGCGCCTGGAGCGCGATGGGCACCAAGGGCGTGGATTTCGGCACGGCCGAGCCGCTGCCGGTCCTCTGACCCCGTGATGCCGGCGGCGCGGGGACATCCCCGCGCCGCCGGCCGCCGTCCTACTCCGTCTTCTGGCGGGCCTCCTCCAGCTCATCCAGCACCGCCTCGGGCGAGACGTCCTTCGTGATCTCGCGGATCTCGGGGTCGGACGAGGCCTCGACGCCCAGCCGGTCGGCGATGGCCGCCACCACTTCCGCCAGCTTCGTCAGCTCATGCTCGGCCAGCAGGTTGATCTGCAGGTCGAGGTCGGCGCGCTTGTCCGCCGCCGTCGCCATGCGGTTCTGGCTGATCAGCACGAAGGTGGAGAGGAAGATGGCCTCCACCGAGGCCACCATGGCCAGCATGACAAAGGACGGGTCGAAGCGCGGCAGGCCCGGAATCACGCCGAGATTGACGATGATCCAGCCACCGTAGAGCGCCATGTGCAGGTAGACGAAGCGCATGCTGCCGGTGAAGGCGGTGATGGCCTGGGCCACCCGCTCCTCCCGCGTCGCATGGGCTGCCTCCTGCAGCCGGCGCTCCTTCATCGCCTCGATATTGCGCTGGAGCGAGGCGCTCATGCTCTCCGCCCGGGGCGGCGGAAGCGTTGGCGTGGGTGGTGGCAAGGCGGGCCTCCCTGTCCGGCCTCCGGGGCCAGCCCTGGAGAATGCCTGGGCACGGCCCGGGTTTCGCCGCGCCGTTCAGCGGCAGACGCGTATCGGCCGGGCGCTTTGTGCGGTTGCGACACGGCCCCCTGAGACCTTATCTGGAGGTCATGAAATGGCTCCTCCCCCTCCTTCTGTTGCTGGGCGCCGCTGGCGGTTCGCTGGTGGGCTCCGGTGAAGCTCTGGCGCAGCAGAAGCCGGCCCAGGCCGGCCCCCGCGCGCTCGGCACCTTCCAGGACTGGACGGCGGCGACCTATGCCGAGGCCGGCAAGAAGGTCTGCTACGCCTTCACCCGCGCCAGCAAGAGCGAGGGCGCCGGCAAGCGGCAGAATGTCATGCTGACGGTGACGCACCGCCAGCAGGGGCGGGACCAGGTGGCGCTGCGCGCCGGCTATACCTATGCCCGCAATGCCGATGTCGAGGTGAAGGTGGGCGCCACCACGCTGCCCTTCTACACCGCCCAGGACAACGCCTTCGCGCGGGAGGGTGCCAAGGCCGTCGCCGCCTTCAGGGGCGGCGCCGAGGCCGTGGCCACCGGCACGGGTCCGCAGGGACGCGGCAAGGCGACCGATAGTTTCTCCCTCTCCGGCTTCACCGCCGCCTATGAGGCGATCAGCAAAGAATGCCCGCGCTGAGCCGCAATCTGGAATTCTGACATGACCCAGCCCGCGACCGCCGAAGCCGCCACCGCCCCCCAGGCAGGCAGCGCCGACCTGACGGCGGCGGAGCGTGACCGCATCCTGGCCAAGGCCGCCCTGTTCTCGCCCCCGCCCGCCACCCTGGCGGATGGGCGGCGCGACCTGGTCGGCCTGTCGCGGGAGGAGCTGGTGGCTGAGATGGTGGCGATCGGCGAGAAGCCCTTCCGCGCCAAGCAGATCTGGCACTGGATCTACCACCAGGGCGTCACCGACTTCAGCCTGATGCCCAGCATCGCCAAGCCGATGCAGCGCAAGCTGGCGGAGCGTTTCGTCGTCGGCCGCCCCGGCGTGAACCTGGAGCAGACCAGCACGGACGGCACGCGCAAGTGGCTCTTCGGCTTCCGCGACGGGCAGCAGGTCGAGACCGTCTACATCCCCGACCAGCAGGAGGACCGCGGCGCCGTCTGCATCTCGACCCAGGTCGGCTGCACGCTGAGCTGCAAGTTCTGCCACACCGGCACGCAGAAGCTGGTGCGCAACCTCGGCGCGGCCGAGATCGTCGGCCAGTTCATGGCGGCGCGCGACAGCTATGGCGAATGGCCGAGCCCGACGGACGGCACGCCGCGCCTGCTGTCCAACATCGTCATCATGGGCATGGGCGAGCCGCTCTATAACTACGAGAACGTCGCCAAGGCGATGCGGATCGTCATGGACAATGAGGGCATCGCCCTCTCCCGCCGCCGCATCACCCTCTCCACCTCCGGCGTGGTGCCGATGATGGACAAGTGCGGGCAGGAGCTGGCGGTGGGCCTGGCCGTGTCCCTGCACGCGGTCCGCAACGACATCCGCGACGAGATCGTGCCGCTGAACCGGAAATACCCGATCGAGGAGCTGATGGCCGCCTGCCGCCGCTACCCGGCGGCCTCCAATGCCCGGCGCATCACCTTCGAATACGTCATGCTGAAGGGCGTGAACGACTCGGAGGCCGATGCGCGGGAGCTGGTGCGGCTGCTGAAAGGCATCCCGGCCAAGGTGAACCTGATCCCCTTCAACCCCTGGCCCGGCAGCCCCTACGAGACCTCCTCCAACAACGCCATCCACCGCTTCGCGCGGGTGGTGTCGGAGGCCGGCTATTCCTCCCCCATCCGCACGCCGCGCGGGCGGGACATCCTGGCCGCCTGCGGCCAGCTGAAGACCGAGAGCGAGCGCAAGCGCGCCGCGAAGCCCGCCGCCTCCGTGGCGGCGTAAGCGTGAGCCGGCCAGCGGAGGAGGCAGCCTCCACGGCCCCCGCCCCGGCCGGCACCAATACGGCCTCCCTGGCCGTGCTGCCGCTGCTGGCCCTGGCGGCCTTCGCCAGCGGCTGCGGCATGCGGCTGCTGGACCCGCTGCTGCCCACCGTCGCCGGCGACCTGATGGTGACGGTGGCGGATGCCGCCATCGTCATCTCCGCCTTCGCCCTGCCCTATGGCCTCTGCCAGGTGGTGCTGGGACCACTGGGGGACCGCTTCGGCAAGCTGCGCGTGCTGGTGACGGGGCTGCTGCTCTACGGCCTCGCCACCGCCGTCTGCGCCTCGGCCGCCAGCCTGGGGCAACTGGTGGTGCTGCGCGCCATCGCGGGCGGGCTGGCCGGCGCCATCGTGCCGCTGGCCATGGCCTGGATCGGCGACAACGTCCCCTATGCCGATCGCCAGGCGACGCTGGGCCGCTTCCTGACGGGCATGGTGATGGCGCAGCTGCTGACCGGCCCGCTGGCCGGCGTGGCCGGGCAGGCGCTGGGCTGGCGCGCCGTCTTCCTGCTGGTGGGCGTCCAGGCGGTGCTCACCGCCGCCGGCATCATGGCCGTGCTGGGGCGCAAGCTCTGGCGGCCGGAGCCCTCCTCCGCCGCCGGCAGCGGCATCGCCCGCTACCTGATGCTTCTGCGGCGCCCCGCCGGGCGGCGGCTGCTGCTGGCCTCCTTCTTCGACGGGCTGCTGCTCTTCGGCGGCGCCTTCCCCTTCATCGGCTCCTACCTCATCCAGGTCTTCCACCTGGAAGCCTGGCAGGCTGGACTGGTGGTGGCGGTCTTCGGCCTGGGCTCCTTCCTCTACACGCGCATCGCGCGGCTGCTGCTGGCGCGCTTCGGGGAGCGGCGGCTGCTGCTGACCGGCGGGCTTGTGCTGGCGGCGGGGCTGGCGGCCGTAGGGCTGGCGCCCAACTGGTGGGTGGTGGCCGGCCTCCAGGCCATCCTGGGCCTCGCCTTCTTCATGTTCCACGGCACCTTGCAGGCCCGCAGCACCGAGGCCTTGCCCGAGGCGCGCGCCACCGCCGTCTCCGCCTTCGCCATGGCGCTCTTCCTGGGGCAGGCGCTGGGCTCGATCTGCTTCGGGCTGGTCATGGCGCGGGCGGGCTATACCGGCGCCTTTCTGCTGGCCGGCTTGGCCATGACGGTGCTCGCCCTCTGGACAAGGGCAGCGGTGCTGACACGATAGCACCCGCCACGACCACACGGCGCGAGAACGGATAACGACATGGATTCCCGAGAGGGCTCGGCCGCCTTCGTGGCGCCGCTGCTGGTGCTGGCGCTTGGCCATATGATCTCCAACCTCCTGCGCACGCTGCCGGCCATCTCGGCCGATGTGCTGTCGCTCGATATCGGCACCACGCCGGAGGGGCTGGCCTCGCTCACAGGCGCCTATCACCTCGCCTTCGCCGCCGGGCAGATCCCGCTGGGCGTGGCGCTGGACCGCTTCGGCGTGAAGCCGGTGGCGCTGGTGCTGCTGACCGTCGTCACGCTAGGGGCTGCGGCCTCGGCCATGATCGGCGGGCCGCTGGGCTTCCTGCTGACGCAGATCCTGCTGGGCCTGGGCTGCTGCGGCGGGCTGCTCTGCCCCATGACCCTGGCGGCCAAGCACCTCACCCCCGCCCGATTCGGGCTCTGGTCCGGACTGATCCAGGGCACCGGCAATGTCGGCATGCTGCTCTCGGCCAGCCCGCTGGCCTGGGTGGTGGAACATGCGGGCTGGCGCATGGGCTTCTGGGTCTCGGCGGGGCTGGCGCTGGTGGTCCTGCTGCTCGTGGTGCGGCTGGTGCCCGCCCCGGTGCCACCGGCCATGCCGCTTGGCCCTCGTCCTTCCCTGCTGGCCGAGGCGCGGGAAGTGGTGCGGCTCGGCTTCTCCCGCCGGCTGCGGGGGCTGGTGCTGCTGGCCTTCGCCTCCTTCGCCGTCATCATGGGGCTGCGCGGGCTCTGGGGCGGCCCCTGGCTGATGGAGATCAAGCACCTCACCCGCATCGAGGCCGGCAATGTGCTGCTGCTCTTCACCCTGGCGCTGATCGCCGGGCCGGTGCTGAGCGGGGTGCTGGACCGCAGGATCGGCCATCGCCGCCTGCTGCTGATCCTCGGCCATGTGGCCGCCAGCCTCTGCATCCTGCTGGTGGTGGCGGGCGGGCCGGGCGGCTGGCTCTCTGGCCTCCTGGGGCTGCCCATGCTGCCGGCGGGCTATGACGCGGCGATGTTCTTCGCCTTCGGCCTCGCCATCGCCGTGCAGCCGCTGGCCTTCGCCATGACCCGCGCCGTCGTGCCGCCGGAGCAGGCGGGCAAGGCGCTCTCGGCGGTCAATCTGTCGTTCTTCCTGGGCACGGCCGTCCTGCAGGGTGCCTCCGGCCCCGTCGCCGCGGCCTGGGGCATCGGCGCGGCGCTCGCCTTCCTGGCGCTGGCCAACCTAGCCTGCACCCTGTTCTTCGCCATGAGCACCCGGCGGGCCTGACGGCGCCGCCGGCCGTGTTCCGGCGGCGTCCCGTCAGCGGAAGGTGATCTCCCGCTCCGCGCAGAGATCGACCTCCCGCCGCTCCTCGCTGCGGCCGCCGCGCCAGACCGCCCGCAGGTCGTATTCGCAGGGGCCGGCCGGCAGGCGGATGGCGCGGCGGCCATTCGGCCGCAGCGTATCCGGCCCCAGGTGGTCGCGGCCCCAGTCATCCTGGCTGCTGGGGCTGGCGTAGAATTCCAGCATCACCCGCCCGGAACCATTCCGCAGTAGCAGACCGGGACGGCCCCTGCGGGTGGCGCCATCCTCCCGCCCCGCGCGCAGGGCACCGGTGCGGGCGGGGGTGCCGATCACCACGTCGCGGTCGGCGCAGGTGTCGATATCCCGCCGCTCCTCCACCACGCCACCGGCGAAGGCGAGGCGCAGATCGGTGCGGCAGCCGCCATCGGGCGGCATCCGCACGGCCATGCTGGCTCCGTCCTCCAGGGGCGGGCGGCCCGTCAGCCGGTCCTCACCCCAGGCCTCGCTCTCGAAGGGCGAGGCGTAAAGCCGCTCGATGGCGCGGTTGCTGCGGTTGGTCAGGTTGAAGGAGCCGTCCTGCTCCGCCTGGGCCAGGGCACCGCCGGCCCATGGCAGCAGCACCATCCCCGCCAGGGTAGCGGCGGCGGAGAGGCGGGGCAGGAATGAGCACGGCATCGGGCATTCTTCCTCGGCGGGTCCGGGCGGCGGATGCCGCGCCCGGGCTGGTGGGCATGGTCCCATGCCTCTCGGCCAGGCTCGCGCTCCTGACAAGCGGGGGTGGACCGCAACTCCGGCGGAGCGGCCCTCCCGCCGCGGAATCCGGTGCCTATCTTGTCCATCGCGCAACCTGCCGGAGCCCCGCCCATGCCCCCGAGTGACGCCACGCCCCAATGGGATGACGAGACGCTGGAATTCGCCGCCCAGGTCTTCCAATGCGCGCGCGGCGGCGATCCGGAGGCCATGCGGAAGCTGCTGGCGCGTGGCCTGCCGGCCAATATGACCAACGACAAGGGCGACAGCCTGCTGATGCTGGCCAGCTACCACGGGCATCTGGAGATGGTGCGCCTGCTGCTGCATTTCGGCGCCGACCCCAACCGCGTGAACGACCGCGGCCAGACCCCGCTCGCCGGGGCCGCCTTCAAGGGCTTCCCGGAGGTGGTGAGCCTGCTGCTGGAGAAAGGCGCGGCGGTGGATGGCTGCGGCCCGGACGGGCGCACCCCGCTGATGGTGGCAGCCATGTTCAACCGCCGGGACATCGTGACGCAGCTGCTGGCCTATGGCGCCGATCCGCATCGGCGGGACACTTCCGGCGCCACGGCGCAGATGCTGGCCGAGACCATGGGGGCGCGGGAGACGGCGCAGCAGCTGGCGGCGCTGAGCACGCCCTGAAGGCGACGGAGGCCGGGGAATTCATTCCCCGGCCTCCAAGGCGCCAGCCGAAACCCGAAGAAAAAAGATGGGGGCCCGGGGGAATTCCTTCCCCCGGCCTTTTCGTGCCTACTTCTGCAGCGCCTGGACGATCTGCTGCGTCACCTTCTTGGCGTCGCCGAAGAGCATCATCGTATTGTCGCGGAAGAACAGTTCGTTCTCCACTCCGGCATAGCCGGAGGACATGCCGCGCTTCACGAAGAAGACGGTCTTGGCCTTCTCCACATCCAGGATGGGCATGCCATAGATGGCGCTGGACTTGTCCGTCTTGGCCGCCGGGTTGGTCACGTCATTGGCGCCGATGACATAGGCCACGTCGGCCTCGGCGAATTCCGGGTTGATCTCCTCCAGCTCGTGCACTTCCTCATAGGGCACGTTCGCCTCGGCCAGCAGCACGTTCATGTGGCCGGGCATGCGGCCGGCGACGGGATGGATGGCGTAGGAGACCTCGACGCCGTCCTTCTTCAGCAGGTCCGCCATCTCCCGCAGCACCTGCTGGGCCTGGGCCACCGCCATGCCGTAGCCGGGCACGATGATGACCTTGCCCGCGTTCTTCATGATGTAGGCGGCATCCTCCGGGCTGCCGGACTTCACGGGGCGCGCCGGCTGCGCGGCACCGCCGCCCGCCGCCGCGCCGCCCGCCCCGGCCCCGAAGCCGCCCAGCAGCACGTTGAAGATGCTGCGGTTCATGCCCTTGCACATGATGTAGGACAGGATGGCACCGGAGGCCCCGACCAGCGCGCCGGTCACCACCAGCAGCAGGTTCTGCAGCGTGAAGCCGATGCCCGCCGCCGCCCAGCCGGAATAGCTGTTCAGCATGGAGACCACGACCGGCATGTCCGCGCCGCCGATCGGGATGATCAGCAGGAAGCCCAGCGCCAGCGCCAGGATGGCGATCAGCCAGAAGAGCACGCCGCTGCCCGTCGCCACGAAGGCGATGATCAGCACCACCAGCAGGATGCCGAGCGCCAGGTTCAGCCAGTGCTGGCCCTTGAAGGTGATGGGCGCGCCGGACATCAGCGCCTGCAGCTTGGCGAAGGCGATGACGGAGCCGGAGAAGGTGATGGCGCCGATCGCGACGCCGAGCGACATCTCGACCAGCGACCCGCCATGGATGGCGCCGGCATGGCCGATGCCGAAGCTCTCGGGATTGTAGAAGGCGGCTGCCGCGACGAAGACGGCGGCCAGGCCCACCAGGGAGTGGAAGGCGGCCACCAGCTGCGGCAGCGCCGTCATCTGGATGCGGCTGGCCAGGATGGTGCCGATGGTGCCACCGATGGCCAGCCCCGCCAGCACGATGACGATGCCGCCCAGCTCCATCCCCGGCCGCAGCAGCGTCGCCACGATGGCGATGCCCATGCCGATCATGCCGTAGAGATTGCCGCGCCGGCTGGTGGTGGGATGCGACAGCCCGCGCAGCGCGAGGATGAAGAGGACGGAGGCGACGAGATAGGCGAGCGTCGTCAGGGACTGTGCCATCGGCTCAGCCCTTCTTCTTGCCGGAGAACATGGCGAGCATCCGTCGGGTGACCAGGAAGCCGCCGAAGATGTTCACCGCCGCCAGCGTCGCGCCCAGGAAGCCGAAGACCTTGGCGATCCAGCTGTCCCCCAGGCCCGTGGCCAGGATGGCGCCGACGATGATGACGGAGGAAATGGCGTTGGTGACACCCATCAGCGGCGAATGCAGCGCCGGGGTCACGTTCCAGACCACGTAGTAGCCGACGAAGCAGGCCAGCAGGAAAATGGTCAGCAGCATCAGGAAGGGCTCGGCGGCCTGGGCCACCGGTGCCATGGGCGCCAGCGTGTTCTCGGCCATCATGCGGGCCTGGGCGGCCATGGCCAGCGCGCGCTCGGCGGTCGCCGTCGCCTGGTTGGCGAGGTCGGTCGGGTTCATCTCTCGCCCCTCCTCAGGCGGCCTGGGTCAGTTGCGGGTGCACCACGGCCCCGCCGCGCGTCAGCACCACGCCGCGCACGATCTCGTCATCCTCCGGCAGCCGGGGCGCCTTGGCGTCCTTGTCCCAGAAGGTGGTCAGGAAGGTCAGCAGGTTGCGGGCGTAGAGAGCGCTGGCGGCCCCGGCGATGCGGCCGGGCCAGTTGCCGTAGCCCAGGATCTTCACGCCATTGCCGGTGACGATGGCCTGGCCCGGCACCGTCAGGGCGCAGTTGCCGCCGGCGTCCGCCGCGATATCCACGATCACGCTGCCGGGCTTCATGCTGGCCACCATGGCTTCCGTCACCAGGGTCGGCGCCTTGCGGCCCTGCACCAGCGCGGTGGTCACCACCACGTCCTGCTTGGCGATATGGGTGGCCACCACCTCGGCCTGCCTGGCATAGAACTCGGCGGAAAGCTGCTTGGCATAGCCACCGGCCGTCTGGGCCGCGCGGCTCTCCTCGTCCTCATAGCCGACGAAGCTGGCGCCGAGGGACTTGATCTCCTCCTTGGCCGCCGGGCGCACATCGGTGGCGGAGACACGGCCGCCCAGGCGCCGGGCCGTCGCGATGGCCTGCAGCCCCGCCACGCCCGCACCCATGACGAAGACATTGGCGGCCGGGATGGTGCCCGCCGCCGTCATCAGCATGGGGAAGCCCTTGTCGAAGGCCGCCGCGCCCTCGATCACGGCGCGGTAGCCGGCGAGATTGGCCTGGGAGGAGAGGATATCCATGCTCTGCGCCCGGGTGATGCGCGGCAGCAGCTCCATCGAGCAGGCCTGGAGGCCGGCCTCGGCATAGGCCTTCGCCCGCTCCGGATTGCCCAGCGCCTCCAGCGTGCCCAGCAGCAGCGTGTCGCGCGGGATCAGGGCCAGCTCGTCCACCTCGCCCTCTCCGGCGGCGAGGGGCGCGCGGACCTTCAGCAGGATGCCGGCCCCGGCCAGCGCCGCGGCGGCATCGGGGACGATCTCGGCCCCAGCCTCTTGATAGGCGGCATCGGGATAGCCCGAGGCCAGCCCGGCGCCGCTCTCGACCGCCACGCTGGTAATGCCCAGGCCGATCAGTTTCTTCACCGTCTCCGGCGTCGCGGCGACACGGGTCTCACCCGCACGCCTCTCCTTCAGCACTGCCAGGCGCATCGGCCTCTCCCTCTCCCTGCAAAGCCAGGGGCGCGGAGGATGACGATGGCCCGGCCATCCGGCAAGTCATCTCGTCTCAGCCCACCCGGGAGGCCGGCCGCCGGGCGGGGGCTGACTGGCGCTCCGGCAGCATCCGGTCATGGCCCTGGAAGCAGATCAACGGGCGCGCGGCGCGCTGGGCCGGAGGCAATGCCATGCAGGCGGCGAACTGCTCCAGCACCCGGGCGGTAATGGGGGCAAGAGGCGCGCCGGCCGCCTCCTCCAGCGTGAACCAGTCGATCCGCTCAAGCTCCCCGCAGCCGGCCAGGCTGCCGCGCGCGGCCTCGGCCGGGGCGGAGAGGAAGCGGGCATTGAAGCGCATGGACATGCTGGCCGGGGTCACGGCGCGGCAGACATAATCCAGCACATCCAGCGCCGGGGCGGCCTGGCCGGGCGGCGCCAGGGTCAGGCCCGTCTCCTCCTCCAGCTCCCGCGCCGCGGCCATGGCCAGGGCACGCGCCAGCCGGGGCGGGGCGGCGCGTTCCAGCGCCGCGAGCGTGGCCGGCAAGGGCTCGGTGGCGGCGGGGGCGGTGCGGTCCCCGAAATCCACCCGTCCGCCGGGAAAGACCAGCCGGCTGGGCATGAAGCGGTGGCCTGCATGGCGCAGGCCCATCAGGATCTCGATCTCTCCGCCGGCCCGGCTGCGCCACAGGATCAGGCTGGCGGCATGGCGGGGAAAGGCGACGGTTTTCGGCATGCATCCAGGGTGGCACCGCCCTGCGATCATGGCAAACACCAAGCCCCGCTTCCTTGACATTCAAGGGTCTCAGGCGCATCTGCCAGAAACCGGACGAATGAGGTCCAGTTTCCAAGGAGAGGCCCGGTTTTGCTGCGGCTGTCGAAGCTTACCGATTACGCGGTGGTCGTGCTGGCCCGGCTGGAAGCCGAGGGAGGCGTGCAGACCGCCCCCTCCCTGGCCCTGGGCACCGGCATTGCCGAGCCGACGGTGGCCAAGGTGCTGAAGGCCCTGGCCCATGCCGGGCTGGTGGAAGGGCTGCGCGGCGCGCGCGGCGGCTACCGGCTCGGACGCCCGCTGGCCCGGATGGCGCTGTCCGACGTCATCCTGGCGGTGGATGGGCCGATCGCGCTCACCGCCTGCGTCGATGGCGCCTCCGGCGGCTGCGAGACGGAGGCGACCTGCCCCGTGCGCGGCCGCTGGGACCCCGTGAACGAGGCGGTGCGCCACGCGCTCTCCTCCATCAGCCTCGCCGACCTCGCCGGGCCGGCCACGCGCACCTGCCAGTCGCATGGCCACAAGCCCGCTTCGCCCAATCCTGTGCCGGCCATGCCGGCCTCCCTGGCTGTTGAGTAGGGACCCCGACCCATGCCTGCCGTGACCGAAACCATCGACGCCGTCCAGTCCGTCACCGAGGGGACCTACAAATACGGGTTCGAGACGGATATCGAGATGGAGTTCGCCCCCAAGGGGCTGAACGAGGATATCGTCCGCTTCATCAGCGCCAAGAAGAACGAGCCGCAGTGGCTGCTCGACTGGCGGCTGAAGGCCTATGCCATGTGGCTGAAGATGGAGGAGCCGCGCTGGCCCGCGGTGAAGTATCCGCCCATCGACTACCAGGATTCCTACTACTACGCCGCGCCGGTGAAGAAGGCCGGGCCGAAGTCGCTGGACGAGGTCGATCCCGAGCTGCTGAAGACCTATGCCAAGCTGGGCATCCCGCTGAAGGAGCAGGCGCTGCTGGCCGGCGTCGAGGGCGCCGAGCTGGATGGCGAGCGCCTGCCCATCGCCGTGGACGCGGTCTTCGACAGCGTCAGCGTCGCCACCACCTTCCGCGCGCGGCTGGAGAAGGAGGGCATCATCTTCTGCTCCATCTCCGAGGCGGTGCAGAAGCATCCGGAGCTGGTGCGCCAGTACCTCGGCAGCGTGGTGCCGCAGGGCGACAACTTCTTCGCGGCGCTGAACAGCGCGGTCTTCACGGATGGCAGCTTCGTCTACATCCCGAAGGGCGTCCGCTGCCCGATGGAACTGTCCACCTATTTCCGCATCAACGCCAAGAGCACCGGCCAGTTCGAGCGCACGCTGATCATCGCCGATGAGGGCGCGCATGTCTCCTACCTGGAGGGCTGCACGGCGCCGATGCGCGACGAGAACCAGCTGCACGCGGCGGTGGTGGAACTGGTGGCGATGGACGATGCCACCATCAAATACAGCACGGTGCAGAACTGGTACCCCGGCGATGCCGAGGGCAAGGGCGGCATCTACAACTTCGTGACGAAGCGCGGCGCCTGCCGCGGCGCGCGGTCCAAGATCTCCTGGACGCAGGTGGAGACGGGCTCCGCCATCACCTGGAAGTATCCCTCCTGCATCCTGCAGGGCGATGATTCGGTGGGCGAGTTCTATTCCGTCGCCATCACCAACAACTACCAGCAGGCCGACACGGGAACGAAGATGTTCCATATCGGCAAGAACACGAAGTCGACCATCGTCTCCAAGGGCATCAGCGCCGGGCATGGGCAGAACACCTATCGCGGCCTGGTGCGGATCAGCCCCAAGGCCACGGGTGCCCGCAACTTCACCCAGTGCGACAGCCTGCTGATCGGCGACCAGTGCGGGGCGCATACGGTGCCCTACATCGAGAACCGCTGCATCTCCGCCAAGGTGGAGCATGAGGCGACGACCTCGCGCATCGCCGAGGACCAGCTCTTCTACTGCCGCCAGCGCGGCCTTTCCCAGGAAGACGCGGTGGGCCTGATCGTGAACGGCTTCTGCCGGGAGGTTCTGAAGGAACTGCCGATGGAATTCGCGGTCGAGGCGCAGAAGCTGCTGCAGATCAGCCTCGAAGGCTCGGTCGGCTAAGCCAGAGATTTTAGGACGGACGAGTTTATCATCATGTTGAAGATCGAAGGCCTGACGGCCGAAATCGATGGCAAGCAGATCCTGAACGGGATCGACCTGGAGATCCCGACGGGCGAGATCCATGCCATCATGGGCCCGAATGGCGGCGGCAAATCCACCCTCTCCTATGTCCTCGCCGGCCGTGACGGCTACGAGGTCACGGGCGGCACGGCCACCTTCAACGGCATCGACCTGCTGGCGCTGGAGCCGGAGGAGCGCGCCGCGGCCGGCGTCTTCCTGGCCTTCCAGTATCCGGTCGAGCTGCCGGGCGTGGGCAATGCCAATTTCCTGCGGACCGCGCTGAACGCCATCCGCCGCACCAAGGGTGAGCCGGAACTCGATGCCATGCAGTTCCTGAAGCTGGCCCGCCAGCGGATGAAGGAGCTGTCGATGCCGGAGGACATGCTGAAGCGCGGCGTGAATGTCGGCTTCTCCGGCGGCGAGAAGAAGCGGAACGAGGTGCTGCAGATGGCGCTGCTGAAGCCCGGCCTCGCCATCCTGGACGAGACGGATTCCGGCCTCGACATCGATGCGCTGAAGATCGCGGCGGATGGCGTCAACGCGCTGCGCGGCCCGGACTTCTCGGCGCTCGTCATCACCCATTACCAGCGCCTGCTGAACTACATCGTGCCGGACCGCGTGCATGTGCTGATGAACGGCCGCATCGTGCAGTCCGGCGGGCCGGAACTGGCGAAGCAGCTGGAGGAGAGCGGCTACACGGCCGTTCAGGCGGCATGAACGCGATTTTCGAACCCGGCCCCGAAGGCTTCCTGCGCCGCTACGAAGGGCTCCAGCCCCGCCTGCCCGGCACCCGCCTCCCCTGGGTGGCGGCGCTGCGCGCGCGCGCGGCCGAGGCCTTCCGCGCCAATGGCTTCCCCACCCGCAAGGTGGAGGCCTGGCACTATACCGACCTGGCCCTGCTCTCCCGCACCGGCTTCGGCGAGGCGCTGACGCCGGTCGATGAGGATGTGGCGCTGCCGGAATCCACGGCGCCGCAGCGGGCCGTGCTGATCGATGGCCGCTTCCGCGCCGATCTCTCCGACGCGCCCGTGCGGAGCCTGGGCGCCGATCTTCCGGCCGCCGAGGGGCTGCTGGGCAGCGTGGCCAAGCTGGACGAGGTGCCGCTGGCCGCGCTGAACACCATGCTCTTCGAGGATGGCGTGCTGATCGACCTGCCCGCCGGCGCCAATGCCGGGGCGATCGAGCTGCTCTCGATCATCCAGGCCAGCGCGGACCGTCCCGTCGCGGTGCATCCGCGCCATGTCATCCGCCTCGGCGCCGGCGCGCAGCTGGTGCTGATCGAGCGGGCCATCGGCCGTGGCGAGGGGCGTTACCTGCACAACCCCGTCGTCGAGATCGAACTGGCCGAGGGCGCGCACCTGACCCATGCGCGCATCCAGCAGGAAGGGGCGGAGGGCGTGTTCCTCTCCACCGTCTTCGCGACGGCGGCGGCGGGCGCCACCTATGACAGCTTCCTGCTGCATGCGGGCGCGAAGCTGGCGCGCAGCGAGGCGCATGTCTCGCTGAATGGCCCGAAGGCCATGGCGCATCTGAACGGCGCGCAGCTGCTGACCGATGGCCAGCATGGCGACTGCACCACCTTCCTGGACCACGCGGCGCCCGATTGCGCCAGCCGCCAGACGGTGAAGACGGTGCTCTCCGGCAAGTCGCGCGGGGTGTTCCAGGGCAAGATCCATGTCCACCAGATCGCCCAGCGCACCGACGGCTACCAGATGAACCAGGCGCTGCTGCTCTCGGACCAGGCGGAGATCGACAGCAAGCCGCAGCTGGAAATCTATGCCGACGACGTGAAATGCTCGCACGGCGCGACGGTGGGCGAGCTGGACGAGGACCAGCTCTTCTATCTCCGCGCCCGCGGCATCCCGCAGTCCGTTGCCCGCTCGATGCTGATCGAGGCCTTCCTGCAGGAAGCCGTCGAGGCGATCGAGGAGGAGACGGCCCGCAAGGCATTGGCCACCGCCATCGGCGGCTGGTGGGAAAAGGTGGCGTAAATGGACGGTGCGGTGGTGGCGCCCGGCTTCGACGTGACGCGCCTGCGTGAGGATTTCCCGATCCTCTCGCAGACGGTGCGCGGCAAGAAGCTGGTCTTCCTGGACTCCGGTGCCTCGGCGCAGAAGCCGCGCGCGGTGCTGGATGCCATGACGCGGATGATGGAGACGGGCTATGCCAATGTCCATCGCGGCGCCTACCACCTCTCCGAAGCCGCCACCGCCGCCTATGAGGCGGCGCGCGAGGCGGTCGCCCGCTTCCTGAACGCGGCGGATACGCGGGAGATCGTCTTCACCAGCTCCTCCACCGCCGCCATCAACCTCGTTGCCCACAGCTACGGGCGCGGGGTGCTGAAAGCGGGCGATGCCGTGCTGATCAGCGAGATGGAGCACCACGCCAACCTCGTGCCCTGGCTGATGCTGCGCGATGCCCATGGCATCGAGCTGCGCGTGGCCCGCGTGACCGATGCGGGCGAGCTGGACCTGGCGGATGTCGAGGCCAAGCTGGCCGACGGCAAGGTGAGGCTTTTCGCGGTCACCCACATGTCCAATGTGCTGGGCACCGTGACGCCGGCCCAGCGGCTGGCCGATCTGGCCCATGCGCATGGGGCGAAGCTGCTGCTGGACGGCTCCCAGGCCGCCGTGCACCGGCGCGTGGACATGCAGGCCATCGGCTGCGACTTCTATGTCTTCACCGGCCACAAGCTCTATGGCCCCACCGGCATCGGCGTGCTCTGGGGGCGGATGGAGCTGCTGGAGCGGATGCCGCCCTTCCTGGGCGGCGGCGACATGATCGCCGAGGTCACGCTGGATGGCTTCCTGCCCGCCCCCGTGCCGGCGAAGTTCGAGGCCGGCACGCCGCCCATCGTCGAGGCCATCGGGCTGCATGCCGCCATCGACTACGTGCAGGCCATCGGCATGCCCGCCATCGAGGCGCATGAGCGCCTGCTGGTGGACCGCGCCATGGGCAGGCTCTCGCGCATCGAGGGCCTGACCCTGCTGGGCCAGGCGCAGGACCGCGGCGGCGTCTTCGCCTTCGCGCTCGACAACGCGCATGCCCATGATCTTGCAACGCTGCTCGACCGGACCGGCATTGCCGTCCGCTCCGGCCGCCATTGCGCCGAGCCACTGCACGTACGATTTAACGTGGAGAGCAGCTGCCGCGCCTCCTTCGGCCTCTACACCACCGTGGAGGAGGTCGATTACCTGGCCGAGGCGCTGGTCAAGGCCAGGGAGTTTTTCGCCTAGATGTTCGACGACCTGCGCGACCTCTACCAGGAAGTCATCCTGGACCACGGCCGCAAGCCCCGGAACTTCCGCCGGCTGGAGGATGCCGACCGCCACGCGCGCGGCGACAACCCCATGTGCGGCGACCGGATGGAGCTCTGGGTGAAGCTGGATGAGGGCGGCCACATCGCCGATCTCGGCTTCCAGGGCCGCGGCTGCGCCATCTCCATGGCCAGCGCCAGCCTGATGACCGAGACGGTGCGCGGCAAGACGCTGGGCGAGGCGAAGGAGCTGGGCGAGAAGTTCCGCACCCTCGCCATGACCGGCACCTGCCCCGAATGCAGCGCCGCGCTGGCTGAGGACATGGAACGGCTGCAGGTGCTGGGCGGCGTTTCCGAATTCCCCAGCCGCGTGAAATGCGCGACGCTGGCCTGGCACACGCTGAACAACGCACTGGACGACAAGCAGGAGGCGGCAAGCAGTGAGTGAGGATACGGCCACCACCGCCGGCACCCCCTCCCCGTCCGGGCATGGCAGCTGGACGCCGGAAGGCGAGACCCGCCCCGCCGTCTCCGAGGATGCGGTGATCGGCGCCATCGGCACGGTCTATGACCCCGAGATCCCCGTGAACATCTACGAACTCGGCCTGATCTACGCGATCGAGATCGGCGAGGACGGCAAGGTGGCGGTGGAGATGACGCTGACGGCGCCCTCCTGCCCCTCGGCGCAGGAACTGCCGCAGCAGGTGGAGGAAGCCATCCGGCTGATCCCCGGCGTGACGGACTGCGCGGTCGAGGTGGTCTGGGACCCGCCCTGGGACCCGTCCCGGATGAGCGAGGACGCGCGCCTGGCCCTGAACATGTATTGAGGGGAGATGCCATCATGAGCACGACCACCACCCCCCGCCCCACCCGCGCCCTGCCGCCGTTGATGCAGGTCTCCGATGCCGCCGCCGAGCGGCTGCGCGCCCTTTATGCCGGCGGGCAGGAAGGCAGGCTGCTGCGCGTGAGCGTCAGCACCAAGGGCTGCTCCGGCATGTCCTACGACCTCTCCTGGGCCGATGCGCCCGGGCCGGGGGACGAGGTCGTCACCGACAAGGGCGTGACCGTGCTGGTGGACCGCAAGGCGACGCTGTTCCTGCTGGGCACCACCATGGACTACGAGGTGAAGGCCATGTCCGCCGGCTTCACCTTCGTGAACCCGAATGAAAAGGGCCGCTGCGGCTGCGGCGAGAGCTTCCACGTCTGAGGACAGGGCCGGGGCCTTGCCTCCGGCCTCCGCTCCGGGCCCGGAGCCGCGAACCGGAGGGGCGGCACCCCTCCGGCGCGGCGTAGCCAGTCAGACCACGCTCGACCAGTCCGCCGGAATGAAGCGGTAGCCATCGCCTTCCTTGGCGACATAGCCATTCGCCGGGAAGGGGAAGTGATAGCCGACGCAGCGGATGCGGTCGGTGGAGACGCGGTCGAAGATCGCGCGCCGGGCCTTCTCCGCCTGCTCGGCATCCATGTCGAAGACCAGGTGCCAGCCCGGATTGGCCAGGTTCAACTCGGGCCGGTTGGTCACGTCGCCCAGGATCAGCGCCTGGGCATTGCCGTCCGCCAGCAGGTAGCTGGTATGGCCGGGCGTATGGCCCGGCGTGGCCAGGGCCACGATGCCCGGCACCACCTCGCCCTCGCTGCCGATCCTGCGGATGCGCTCCTTGTAGGGATCGAAGCGCCGGCGGACATTGGCGAAGGCGCCCTTCATGGCCTCCGGCGCGCGGGAGGCCGTGGCCTCGTCCGTCCAGTAGGCCCATTCGGCCTCGGGGACGATGATCTCGGCATTGGGGAAGACGGGCTTGTCGTCGGCGGTGGTCAGGCCGGTGATATGGTCGCCGTGGAAATGGGTGAAGATGACCTGCGTCACCTTCGCGGGGTCCAGCCCCGCTGCCTGCATATTGGCCGCGAGCCGCCCCGCCGTATTGCCGAGCTGCCCGCCCGTGCCGGTGTCAAAGGCGATGATGCCGTCCGCCGTCTCCAGGAAGGGAACGGTATAGGGAATGCGGAGGGCATCGGTGGGCAGATAGGCGGCCTTCAGCGCCGCCTCCACCGCCGCCGGCTCCGCATTGCGAACGAAGCCCTGGGTGGGGCGGGGGCGGTTGCCGAAGCCGTCATGCACCACCGTCACGACCCGGCTGCCCAGCTTGAAGCGGTAGAAGCCGGGCGCCTGGGCCGGGCCGCTGGCCGCCGCATCGGCGGCAGGGGCCGCCTGGGTCTGGGCGGAAGCGGGGCCGATGCCCAGCCGTGCCAGAAGAGGTGCCGCGGCCAGGGCTCCCGCCGCCGCGATCAAGCCACGCCGATCTATCTCCATCGATCTCTCCTGGTCCACAGACATGCTGAAGGGCATCAATCCCGTTGAAGGTGGGGGGAGCCCGGTCAGGGTCAAGCGGTCCGGATCAGGCCCCGCGCGCGAAGACCATGACGGCCTCCAGCTGCGCTGACCACAGGAACTGGTCGATGGGTGTGGCGGAAACGAGGCGCCAGCCCCCCGCGTTCAGCAGCCCTGCATCCCGCCCCAGCGCCGCCGGGTTGCAGGAGACATAGATGATGCGCTGCACGGCGCTGCGGGCCAGCGCCGGGATCTGGTCCGCGGCGCCGGCATAGGGCGGGTCCAGCACCACGGCGGCGAAGGCTTCCAGCTCCTTCACCGAAAGCGGCTGGCGGGCGAGGTCGCGCTTCACGGCCGTGACGCGCCCGCCGGATTTCCGCGCGGCCGCGTCCAGCGCCGCCACGGCGTCCGGCGCGCCCTCATAGGCCGTGACGCGGGCGCGGGCGGAGAGCGGGAAGGACAGCGTGCCCAGCCCGGCATACAGGTCGGCGATGCGGGCCTTCCCCGTCAGCTTCGGCGGCAGGCCGGCCAGCACGGCGGCGACGATGGCGGCCTCCCCCTGCGGCGTGGCCTGCAGGAAGGCGCCAGGGGCGGGCGCCACCGGCACATCCCCCAGGGTGATGGAGACCGGGGCCACCTGGGCCACATTCTCCGCCACGCCGCCCTTCAGCGGGGCGCAGGCGATGCGCGGCAGGCCATGGGCGCCGGCGAATTCGGCCAGCAGCGCACGGTCGGTGGGGCTGGGGATGCCATCGAGGCGCAGCAGCAGGTCGGGGCCGGTCTCCAGCAGGTTCAGCACGGCCGAACCCTCCCGCCGGAAGGCGGAGAGGCTGCGCAGCAGCGTCTTCAGCGGTCCGAACAGCGCCACCAGCCGGGGGTCCAGCACGACGCAGGTGGAGAGGTCGACCACCGCGCCGCTGCCCCGCGCATGGAAGCCCAGGACCGGCACGCCATCGGCCCGGCGCAGCGCCAGGTCCGCCCGGCGGCGCGTATGGGGCGGGGTGACGGCGGGCTCGGCCACCGGCGCATCGGCATAGCCGGCGCGGGAGAGCGCCTCGGCCAGCCGGGCGCGCTTCCATTCGGCATAGGGCGGAATGGCCATGTGCTGCAGCACGCAGCCGCCGCAGCGGCCGAAATGCGGGCATGGCGGGGTGACGCGCTCGGGGGCCGGGCGCAGCAGGCCGGTCAGCTCGGCCGCCTGCCCCTCCCCCTGCTTGCCGGCGAGGCGGGCCGAGACACGCTCCCCGGGCAGGGCATAGGGGATGAAGACGGGGCGGCCATCCGCACCGGCGGCGACACCGTCGCCAGCGGCGCCGAGGCGCGCGATCTCGAATTCCAGCGACTCTTGCAGGGGCATGGCGGCGGCATGGACCGCCCTCCCCCGGATGGCAAGCGCCGAGATGGCAGAGATGCGCCGACCGGCGCCTCAGGCGCCGAATTGCAGCCTTGCCAGCCCCGGTTCGAGGGAGGTCAGCCGCACCGTGGCGGCGCCCGCCTCCTCCCCACCGGGCTGGGCGCTGAGCCAGGTGCCAAAGAGCCCCTCCAGCACCGGGCCCAGCCAGGCGCCGGCCCCATCCCCGGCGGTGGCGATACAGGGGGCGGCATGGTGGGTGAAGTGGAGCCGGCGGTCCTGCGGGTCCAGCGCCAGCGTCACATAGCCCCAGGCGGCGGCGGCCAGCGCCTCGTTCATGCGGGCCTCCAGGCCCGCCAGCGTCTCGGCTGGCGGCAGGGGCATGGCGGCGGCGAAACGCCGTCCGACCTCGCGCAGCAGGGCATCGCGCGCCGGCTGGTCCAGCTGCCCTTCCAGTGTCTCCAGCAGGGCCCGCAGGAAGCCGCGCCACTGCGCGCCGGCATCCTTCCGTGCCAAGTAGGCCAGGGCCGTCCGGTCCATCTGCGTCATGAGCCTCCGCTTCCTCCTCGCCGCCGCGCCGGCCGTCCGGGGCCGGGCATCATGTCCGGGTCCTCAGCCGCCGGGCCACACGCCGCCGCAGCAGCCAGTAGCCCGGCACCGCCACCAGCAGGGAGGCGGCCAGCACCGCCAGCAGCAGCCGGTGCGGATGCTGGCCGAGATAGTATTGCGGCCAGAGCCAGGGCGGGATGGAACCCACCGTGTAGTTGCCGCCGATCTTGTAGGAGGTCATCCGCCCGTTGGAGAGGATGGCGAGGTCGCCCTGGATGCGCGGCAGCAACTCCCGGTCGCGCAGGGCGGCCACCATGGCCTCCACGCCCTGAGGGCTGGCGCCGGTCAGCGCCACCACGCTGCGGCTGGAATGCAGCGGGCTCTGAAAGCCGATCAGCATGCCGGTGCCGGAGGAAGGCGCGGCCAGGATGGCCTGCAACTGCTCCCGCTGCATCCGCTCGTCATCGCTGAGGAAGAGGTTGCGGAATCCTTCCAGCGCATCCGGCAGCGCCAGGGTGACGCGGTTGCCTTCGACCTGCAGCGGGCTGCGGTCGCGCAGCATCTCGGTCAGCACCGGCTGGCGCGTGATGGCGCCGATCAGCAGCAGGTCGCGCTCCGCCACCTCCTGGATGCCGGAGGGCCTGACGACGGCGATACGGGTGGCGGCATGGCCGACATTGGCCGAAAGCCGCCCCAGCATCGTCAGGAAGGCCGAGAGTTCGGAGCTGCTCGGCCGCTCCGGCAGCACGGCCGCCGTGCCGCCGAAATCCGCCCGCCGGGTATAGGGGAAGCCGCTGCTGGAGAAATAGGCGAGGTTCGGCAGCTCCGCGAAGCGATGGGCGCGGGAGAGGTCGATGCTGCTGTCGGGGTCGATGGAGGCGCGCACCTCACCGGGGATGGAGACGCAGTCGCCCCGGTTCATCGGCCGCATATCGAAGCGCAGCTGCAGCTCGTTCAGCCCGAAGAACAGATAGGGCGGCAGACCCAGCTGGCCCTGCATCCGGTCGGCGGTGCCGGCGGCATTGACCTGCCGCGCCAGCCAGTTCCAGGGCCAGCCAGCATCGGCGTCCCGCAGCGGGAAGGAGCGCAGATAGACGTCGTTCAGCGCGACATCGAGGCGGGAGACGGCGACATCCGTGACCGGGCCCGGAGGAGCGCGGTAGAAGACATCGACCGGCAGCGCGCGGTCACGCCAGGTATAGAGGTCGGGCGCGGTGCGGAAGGGAATGGCGATGCTGCCGGGCGCGAAGCCGTAGGATTGCAGCTCGGAAGGGTCCACCAGCTCGCCAAAGCGCACGGGGCGGTCGGTGCGGATCCAGCGCGGCGCGTCATAGGGGGCGCGCTGCGGCACCTCCGGCGCCTGCACCATCGCGATCTCGCCCGAGAGGGCCTGCCGGCCCACCGCCAGCGCCTGCGCCGCCGCCACGGCATCGGCCCCGTTGCGGCCGCCGACCACCAGCAGCACCCCATCAGGGTCGGCCGGGTTGGGCACCACCGCCAGCGTCGGGCCTTCCATCCGCGGCAGGGTGACGCCGGGCACGGAGTCGGGGCCGGTGGCGATGACCACCGCATGGCCGCGCGCCGGCACGCTGCCGCTGACCGGGAAGTTGGCGCCGCGGTAATCCGCCTGCACCGCGAACCAGGAGGAGGCGATGGCGGCGGCGCGCACCACGTCATTGCCCGCGCCCTCGCCCAGCACCACCGGCAGGTTCAGCGGCTCGCGCAGCACGCGCGGGTCAAAGAAGGGCTCGGGCAGCCGCGACAGGTCGCGCGGCAGCGGCAGCCGCTCCAGCGTCAATTGCACGGTGGAGAGGTCGGAGATGGTGGACCAGAGCAGGCCGGAGAGCGGGTCGTTGCACTCCACCGCGTAGCGGCCGGTGAAGCGGAAGTTCAGCCGGTTGGCATCGGTGAAGAAGACCGGGTTCATCGGGAATTCGACCGGCCCGAAGGAGGGGCGCGCGCGGTCGGGCGTGATGGTGCCGACGAACTGCTCGTTCAGGGCGATGGCGATCTGGCTCAGCTCAGGGATCAGCGCGGGGCTGGTCGCGCCCTGCAGGGTCAGCCTGGCGCCGGTCACCACCTCGTCGGCGCGGATGCCGAAGAGCAGGCCCTGCAGGTCGGAGGTGCCGCGCAGCTGCATCGGCCCGCCCAGGCCCATCTGGCGCAGGCTGCGCGTCTCGACGCGGGCGCCGCCGACGGGGCCGGAGGGCGCGCCGAAGGCATAGGCCGGGGCGCCGGCGCCCTGCAGGGGCGGCAGGGCCGGCGGCGGCTGCGCCGCCAGGGGCTCGCCGGACGGCGCCTGCGGCGGCATCAGCGGCGGCAGGCCCGGCGGGGCGCCGGGCACCTGCGCCGAGGCCGCGCCGGATGCGCCCAGCACCGCCAGCAGCAGCGCCGCGGCACGGCCCGCGCCGAGGCCGGGGCGGGAGGCGCGCGGCGCGACGGCATCCTGGCCGGTCGCCGGCGGTTTGCCGTGCCCTGCGCGCGCCGCGGCGCGGGCCTGGCGGCGGGCGCGGTGCGCGCGCAGCGAAAGCTGGCTGTCGCCACGGAACAGGCCACCGATACTCAAGACCACCTCCAGCATCGCGCGCAGCGGACGGTCCGCGCGCACATTGTCCCAATGCAGCCAGGCATCGGCGCGGCCGAGCACGACCCGCACGATATTGCCCTCATCCAATGGCCCGGCCGGCGTGAAGCGCACCTGCAGGCGGCCGGGCTGCCAGCGCAGCGCCTCGCCCGGCACCACCACCCGGTCGGGCCCGATATCGAATTCCAGGGTCAGCGCGGCATCCTCCGGCACATCCTCCGGCCGGGTGACGGCCAGCGCGGCGCCACCCAGGGAGAGGTCGATGCTCTCCCCGTCCAGCCGCCGGCCATCGGCCAGCACGATGGTCGCGGGCACCCGGGCGGCGACTCGGTGGCGCTCGCGGATCTGCCGCCGCTCGCGCCCCACGGCGAGCCCCGCCATCACCGTCACCAGGGAAAGCAGCACCCAGGCAGCGTTCAGCGCATGGGCCTGGAAGGCCAGGCTGGAAGGCGGATTGGCCGCCATGCCATAGAGGCCGAACATCAGCCCGAGCGCCAGCACCCCGCCCAGCACCAGGTTGGGCATGACGGCGCGCGCGTCGAAATACCCCTCCTTCAGCGTGCCGCCCTTGTCCGTGACGTTGAACTTGCCCTTGGTGGGGTCGAGCAGCGTGGTGGTCACCACCGGCAGCAGATAAAGCGCCAGCACGGTCTCGTAGATCTCGGACCAGAAGCTGTGGCGCACCTTGCCCTGCATGCGGCTGTTGGTGGCGATCGAATGCACCACATGCGGCCCCGCATAGACCAGGATGGCCAGGGGCGAGGCGGCGATGATGTTCTCCCCGAACAGCAGGAAGGCGAGCGGCGAGGTCAGGAAGACGAAGCGCGGCAGCGGGAAGAGGAAGTGCCACTGCGCGTTGAGGTAGCAGAGGCGCTGCGCGACATTCAGCCCGGGCCCGAGGAGCGGGTTGTCGACGCGCAGGATCTGGATCATGCCGCGGGCCCAGCGCATGCGCTGGCCGATATGCGCCAGCAGCCGGTCGGTGGCGAGGCCGGCGGCCAGCGGCAGGCGCAGATAGGCGGTGCGCCAGCCCAGCCGCTGCATCTTCAGCGAGCAGTGGCAGTCCTCGGTCACGGTCTCGGTGGGGACGCCGCCCACCTCCTCCAGCGCCGTCCGCCGCAGCACCGCGCAGGAGCCGCAGAAGAAGGTGGCGTTCCAGGTGTCGTTGCCCTGCTGCACCAGCCCGTAGAAGAGCAGGCCCTCATTCGGCACGCGCGTGCCGGAGGCGAGGTTCCGCTCGAAGGGATCGGGCGAGTAGAAGTGGTGCGGCGTCTGCAGCATGCCGATCTCGCGATCCCGCAGCATCCAGCCGATGGTCAGCTGCAGGAAGGCGCGCACCGGCACGTGGTCGCAGTCGAAGATGGCGACATATTCGCCATTCGTCTTGCCCAGCGCGTGGTTGATGTTGCCGGCCTTGGCGCCCTTGTTGTCCGGGCGGATCATGTAGCCGCAGCCGATCTCCTCGCAGAAGGCGCGGAAATCCTCGCGCCGTCCGTCGTCGAGGACATAGACGTTCATGCGGTCGCGCGGCCAGTCCATCGCCAGCGCGCCGTAGATGGAGGGTTTCACCACCTCCAGCGGCTCGTTGTAGCTGGGGATGAAGACATCCACGACCGGCCATTGCTCCGGGTCCGGCGGCAGCGGCACGGGTTTGCGCTCCAGCGGCCAGAGCTGCTGGAAGTAGGAGAGCAGCAGCGCCACCACGGCATAGACCTCGGCCAGCAGCAGGCCGGTGCCGAGGAAGGTGGCGATATAGCCGCTGTAGCCCAGCGTATCCGTCACCCGCCAATACAGGTAGCGCAGGGAGATCAGCGAGGAGAGCGCGACCAGGAAGAAGAGCGGCCCTCTGCCGGGAAAGCGGTTGATGGCCAGGAAGGCCAGGAAGCCGCCCAGCGCCAGCCAGGCCTGCTGCTCCGCCTCCAGCGGCGCCATGATGAAGACGAGGCCGAGCAGCCCGCCCGCCAGGGCCATCAACGCGTTCAGCATCGGCACGCGCGACAGGATGCCGTTGATCCGACGATCCAGGCGCATCAGCGAGATCCCCATTCCGGCGCCGCCCAGGGCGCGACCATGCGCGGCGGCGCCGACGGCACGGGGGCCTCCCGCGACGGCGGCAGCAGCAGCGCCTCGATGGCGCGGGCAAGTTGACGGATATCCTCTGCGGCACGGCTCCGCGGGGCGGTGTCCAGTACCAGCTTCTGGCCGGTCAGGGCCTCGGCGAAGGCGTCGTCACGGCCGACGGCGCCCAGCAGGCGCGGGCCGAGATGCCGCGCCACCGCCTCGGCCGCGGTGCGCGAGAGACGGGAAGCCATGTCCACCCCGTTCAGCACGAATTGCAGCCGCCCGGCGAAGAGCGCGGCCATGGTGCCCTGGCCCAGGAAGCGGCCAGCCTCGATCTCGCCCAGCATGGCGGCGCTGATGGCCTCGCTCCGCAGCACCGTGACCACCAGGGAGGCCATGGGCGACAGGATGGCCAGGGCCCGGGAAGGGCCGGGCGGCATATCCGCCACCACCACCACGCGCGGATCGGCCAGCATCTCCCGCACCGGGTTGGCCAGCAGGCCGGGGTCACGCTCCAGCGCCGTGCTGCATTCCAGCGCATCGCGCAGTTCGACCGCGCCATGCGGCAGCAGCAGGGTGCCGGAGGCCGTCTGCCGCAGGCAGGACCGCCAGTCCGGCCGGCGCGGCAGATGGGCGTTGAAGCCGGAGAGGTCACCCACCGGCACGCCGAAATGCAGCCGCAGGGCGTTCTGCGGGTCGAGGTCGAGCGCCAGCGCCATATGGCCCTGGCGCCGTAGCATCTCCGTCACATTGGCCGAAAGCGTCGTCTTCCCGACTCCTCCCTTCGGGGAGGCGAAGCAGATCAGCGGCACGAAAGGCTCCTTAACCGCCCCTGCCAGAGCGCAGGCCCCGCAGGATGTCCTTCAGGGAATCGGTCTGTTGCGGAGGCGCGGCCGGCGGGGGGGCCGATGGTGCCGAGACCACGCGGAACACCTCGGCCAGCGATGCCGGGGCCAGGGACGCCCGCATGGCGCCGGCAGGCGGCGCGGCCGGTCCGGCGGGCGGTGCGGACGGGGCCGGCGGGCGCGCGGCGGACCAGAATGGCTGGCCGGCGGAAGGCGGCGGGGCACCGAAGGCCTCGGGCAGCAGGCCCATGAGCCCGCCGGCGGCCGGCTCGATCGGCCGGCCCACAAGCTGCGGAGGCTCCACGGGCCGCCGCGGCGCCAGCGGCAGGTCCCAGACGGCGGGCTGCGACAGCATGGCCAGCAGCCCCTCCCGCGGCGGCGGGCTGGCGGCGCTGGAGGCACGCAACTGCTCCAGCAGCGTGGCCGGCGCTTCGGCCAAGGATTCCGGCGCGCCGGAGCCGGCGGCGTCCTGGATGGCGCTGCCACGCAGCATCATCAGCAGGGACTGCGCGTTCTGGCGGTTCTGCAGGCTCTGTGGCGCATGCAACACGGGTGACGGCCCCGGCGGCAACGGAGGGGCGCTGAATGGCGCCGCCGCCATCAGGGGAACGGACGGCGCATTGGGCCCGGGTCCGGAGACGGGGGCAGCCGGGCGCGGCGGCGGGGCTGCGGGGGCGGGCATGGCTGGCGCCATGGGGGGGCAGGCTGGCGAAAGGGCGGCCCACAGCACATCAACTACAGGTTGAGATGTGCTGGCCTGCTCCTCGGAACATGGAACAGGGCCGGATGTAGCCTCCACGCGCGTTCCAGCCACTCCTTCCAGCCCAGCGGGCAAGACAGGCGGCATGACGGGGCGCGGCACCTTCCGCACGGGGCCATTGCTGAAAGTCTGATAGCGGATACCGGGAACACGCAAAGCCTCCGCCACCCGCGCAACGTCGCTGTCCTGATTCGTCGCCACTATCAAGCCCTTCCCCCGGGCGCAGAATGCAGCCAGTGGTGATTGAATGGAATACAAAAAACTTGCAAAATAAGAGAGAGATAATCTCTTTTTTAAGATTATCTGATAGTTGAGATCATGCTCAGAATTTTGAGCATCGCGGCGTAGTAATCATCTCTTTCCTCAAGCGTAAACGTCAGCGCCGGCCCGCTGGCTTCCCCGCGCCGGAGGCAATCCCGCAAGGCCTCGATGCCGCCGCTGGCCGGATAGGGTGAGATGCGGTCGGTCACCAGATCCACCCAGGCCGGCGGGTGCGGGTGGCCCGGATCGTTCCAGAATCCCAGGGCCGCGCGCACCGCCGGTTCCTCCACCAGCCCGGACCAGGCGAGATAGAGCGGCACCCGCACCGCGTCGTAGGAAAAGCGCGGCGGCCGGCCCGGGGCCAGGCCAGCCAGTCCCCCGGCGCGCCGCAGCGCCAGCCAATCCGGTGGCAGGCCCCAGCGGCCGAAGCGCGCGCCGCGCAGCAGCCCCACGCCATCCGCCACCAGCCGAAGCCACGCCGGATCCGGCACCGCCTGGGCCAGCAGGCGGATGGCGGGGAAGGCGTAGTAGGACGGGTTGAGGATGACACCCTCCGCATCCTCGAATCCAGCCGCGCCGGGAAGCAGCACCGTGTACCCGGCCACCCGCCGCAGGAGCAGGCGCAGCACGTCGCGGGCGATGGCGCGGCCGGCCCCGGCATAGGCCGGCTGCGCCCAGCGCCGCGCCGCCAGCAGCAGGGCCGCGGCGATGAAGAGATCACCATCCGAGGCATTGTTGCGGTCGGAAAAGCCCTGCGCCGCGCCGGGGCGGTAGCGCCAGGCATGCAGGCTGTCCTGCGGCCGCCGCAGCGCCTGCCGCGTCCAGCCCAGTAACAGGTCGAAGCCCTCGCGGTCGTCGCAGCGCTCGGCGCAGAGCAGCGCCCAGCCCTGCCCTTCGGAATGCGAGATGCCCTGGTTGCCGGTATCCACCACCCGCCCTTCCGGCAGCAGGAAGCGCGCGCGGAAGACCCGCCAGGCCTGCCGCAGCGCCGGCGGCGCCTCGGGCGGGGCCTCCCCTGCCCGGGCGGGGGGCGGCGCGGCGGCCAGCCCGGCCAGCACGCCGCCCATCAATGCGCGGCGGGGCAGGCCATGGGGCGGCGGGGCGGGCGGGATGGCAGGCATCCCGCATGTATCGCCCGGGGAGCGTTACGGGAGTGCTGACACCCGCTCACCCGGTGCGTCAGGCGGCGCCGGCCAGCCAGTCCCGCAACAGGCTGGTCACCCTCTCCGGCTGCTCCATCGGCGGCAGGTGCCCGGCCTCGGGGATGCGGACCAGCCGGGCATTGGGAATCGCGGCGGCCATTTCCTCGGAGAGTTCGGGCGGCGTGAGCACATCCTGCTCCCCCACCACCACCAGCGTCGGCACGGTGATGCGCGGCAGGTCCGGGCGCGAATCCGGCCGGTGCAGGATGGCCTGCTGCTGCCGCAGGAAGGCCTCGCGCCCCACCCGCTCGGCCATCTCCCGCACCTCGAAGCCCAGTGGGCCGTCGATATGGGCGGGATGCAGCAGGCTGGGCAGCAGCCGGGGCGTCACGCCCTTGAACTGGCCGCTGCGGGTCAGCGACATCAGGCCGCGCCGTCGGCGGGATTGTTCCTCGGTATCCGGGCGGGCGCCGGTATCCATCAGCGCCAGCCGCGTCACCCGCTCCGGCGCCCGGCGCATGATCTCCAGCGCCAGGTAGCCGCCCATCGAAAGCCCGGCCAGGGCGAAGCGCGGCGGCGCCATGGCCAGCGCGCGCAAGGCCATCTCGCCCAGGCCGGCATCCTGCGTCGTGTCCGCCACCTGGCAGGCCGCGACGTCCTTCAGCGCCGCGATCTGGTCGCGCCAGAGCCGGACATCGCAGAGCAGCCCCGGCAACAGCAGCAGCGGATAAGCGGTCATGACGCGGAACCTCCGTCAGCAGGGCGTGGAATTGCAGTTAGCGGCCTTCAAAAAGCGCGTCCATGGGTTCAAAACCTTGCCAAGAAGCGCCTTCCGGCGCATAGGGGCACCGATACCGGATTCAGGGCCGCGCGGATCGCGTGTGACCGGCCGGCATCACATGCCCCCATGAGGCACGCCGCATGGTCGGCGATAGGGACCTACTGCTCTTGAGCGATCAGCCTGAAGCGCCCGCGAATGTCGCGGCCGAAAACGAGCATTCCGATGCCATGCCCCTGCCGGACGCCCTGCCCGGCGCCGTGCCGCTGGACGGCCTGCCGGAAACGCCCGTGACGGAGGCGCTAACGGAAGACCAACGGCAGGCGGCCCAGGAAGCCGCCAGCTGGGACGAGCACGAGGAGGAGGAGCCGCGCGTGGTCTTCGCCGATCTCGGCCTCTCCGAGCAGCTGCTGAAGGGCGTCGAGGACGCCGGCTATCTGCATCCGACGCCGATCCAGGAGCAGGCCATCCCCATCGTGCTGATGGGCCGCGACGTGTTGGGCTGCGCCCAGACAGGCACCGGCAAGACCGCCAGCTTCGTGCTGCCGATGATGGATATCCTGGCCGGCAGCCGCGCCAAGGCCCGTATGCCGCGCAGCCTGATCCTGGAACCGACGCGCGAGCTGGCGCTGCAGGTGGCCGAGAATTTCGTCAAATACGGTCAGCACATGAAGCTGAACCATGCCCTGCTGATCGGCGGCGAGAGCATGGCCGAGCAGACCGACGCGCTGGACAAGGGCGTCGACGTGCTGATCGCCACCCCCGGCCGCCTGCTGGACCTTTTCGACCGCGGCCGCGTCATGCTGGCGGACTGCAAGGTGCTGGTGATCGACGAGGCGGACCGCATGCTGGACATGGGGTTCATCCCCGATGTCGAGCGCATCGTCTCCATGCTGCCGCCGCTGCGCCAGACCCTGTTCTTCTCCGCCACCATGGCGCCCGAGATCCGCAAGCTGGCCGATGCCTTCCTGCAGAACCCGAAGGAGATCACGGTGGCGCCGCCGGCCTCGGTCGCGGCCACCATCACGACCGGCCTGGTCCTGGTGCCGGAGCATGAGAAGCGCCACGCCCTGCGCAGCCTGATCCGGCGCGAGAAGGTGCAGAACGCGCTGATCTTCTGCAACCGCAAGCGTGACGTCGACATCCTCTACAAGAGCCTGAGCAAGCACGGCTTCTCGGTCGGCGCCCTGCATGGCGACCTGGCGCAGTCCGTGCGCTTCGCCACGCTGGAGAAGTTCAAGAACAACGAGCTGCAGCTGCTGGTCTGCTCCGATGTCGCCGCGCGCGGCATCGATATCGGCGGCCTCAGCCACGTCTTCAATTTCGACCTGCCCTTCCATGCGGAGGATTATGTCCACCGCATCGGCCGCACCGGCCGCGCCGGGCGGGAAGGCCATGCCTATTCCATCGCCACCGCCGACGACGCCAAGCTGCTGGCAGCCATCGAGGCGCTGACCGGCCGCGAGATCCCCCGCATGACCATCGAGGGGATCGAGCCGGTGAGCGAGGCCGAGCTGGCCGAGGCCCGCGAATCGAAGGGCCGCGGCCGTGGCCGCAGCCGTGCCGCCAAGCCCGAGAAGCCCGAGCGCGGCGCGCGGCCGGAGAAGGAAGGCCGCGGACGCCGCGATGAGGTCGCCCGCCGTGGCCGCCGCCGCGACGAGGAGCAGCCGGCGCCGCCCCGCCGGCATGAGGAAGAGCGGGCCGAGCCCCTCGCCGCCGCGCCCGCACCCGCCGAGGCGCCTCCCCGCCCCCGCGAGGATCACCGCCGTCACCGCGAGGATGAGCGCGCCCGTCCGCCGCGCGAGGAGCGTGCCCGCCCGCCACGTGAGGAACGCGTCAGCCGTGACCGTGACGATTTCCGGCGTGACCGGCGTGAGCGCGACGACCTGGGTCCGCCGGTCGTGGGCTTCGGCGATGCCGTTCCGGCCTTCATGCTGATCCCGATCCCGCGCGCGAAGCGCGAAAGCCGTCCGGCCGAGGCCGACGCCGCCTGAGGCTATCCTGGTTTCCCCGGCCGGGTTGCCGCCCCGGCTCCGGGGCGCCAATCTCCGCCCGCTGCAACCGAGCGGCCGGCAGCCCTGAGCGGGGCCCGCCGGCCGGCCGAGGAGGAACTGTCCGATGAACGTCGCCACCCCGCCCACCAAGCCCGCCTTCAACTGGGAGGACCCGCTGCTGCTGGAGGACCAGCTCGGCGAGGATGAGCGGATGATCCGCGACGCGGCGCGGCAGTATTGCCAGGAGAAGCTCTTCCCGCGCGTGCTGGAGGCCAACCGGCACGAGGTCTTCCACCGGGAGATCATGAATGAATTCGGCGAGATGGGCTTCCTGGGCGCGACGCTCGACAGCCATGGCTGCGCCGGCGTCAACTACGTCTCCTACGGCCTGATCGCGCGTGAGGTGGAGCGGGTCGATTCCGGCTACCGCTCGGCTTTCTCCGTGCAGTCCTCCCTCGCCATGTTCCCCATCTGGGCCTATGGCACCGATGCGCTGAAGGACCGCGTGCTGCCCGGCATGCAGCAGGGCCAGCTGGTCGGCTGCTTCGGCCTGACCGAGCCCGATGCCGGCTCCGACCCCGCCTCCATGCGCACCCGCGCGAAGAAGGTGGATGGCGGCTACCTGCTGTCCGGCTCCAAGACCTGGATCACCAATTCCCCGATCGCTGATGTCTTCGTGGTCTGGGCCAAGGACGATGCCGGCGACGTGCGTGGCTTCGTGCTCGAGAAGGGCATGAAGGGCCTGGCCGCGCCGAAGATCGAGGGCAAGTTCAGCCTGCGCGCCTCGACCACCGGCATGATCATGATGGACGAGGTCTTCTGCCCGGAAGAGAACAAGCTGGACGTGAAGGGCCTGAAGGGCCCCTTCTCCTGCCTCAACCGCGCCCGCTACGGCATCGCCTGGGGCTCGCTGGGCGCCGCCGAGTTCTGCTGGCATGCCGCGCGCGACTACACCATGGGCCGCCAGATGTTCGGCCGCCCGCTGGCGCAGACGCAGCTGATCCAGAAGAAGCTGGCCGACATGCAGACCGAGATCACGCTGGGCCTGCACAGCGTGCTGCGCCTGGGCCGGCTGTTCGACGAGCACCGCGTGGCGCCGGAGATGATCTCCCTGCTGAAGCGGAACAACTGCGGCAAGGCGCTGGATATCGCCCGCGTGGCGCGTGACATGCACGGCGGCAACGGCATCGCGGACGAGTACCACGTCATCCGCCACGTGATGAACCTGGAAGCCGTGAACACCTACGAAGGCACCCACGATGTCCATGCCCTGATCCTGGGCCGGGCGCAGACGGGCCTGAACGCCTTCTTCTGAAGGCCTGGAGGGGCGCCGCCCCTCCAGGCCACCCCGCTGGGGTGACAGTGTCACCCCAGACCCCTCCATCTGTTTTTTGGCTTATGGTATGGCGGTTCCGGCGGAGGTCCATGACCTCCGGCGACTGCGGGCCGAGCCCGCGTGGCCTTCTTCAATTTCCCTTCTTCAATTTCAATGCACGGGTGGCTGGCACTCCGCCAGAGCCTCCAGGGCGTAGAAAATTCGAAGCGGGGTCCGGGGTGGACTCTCCACCCCGGCGGGGTCCAGGGGCGGCGCCCCTGGCCTGTCCTCAGAGTGCCGCGAGCACCGTCTCGGCCTTCGACACCTCGAAGGCGCCGGGCTCCTCGACACCCAGGTAGACCACCTTCCCGTCCTTCGCGACGAGGGCGAAGCGCTGGCAGCGGACGCCCATGCCGCGCGCCGTCAGGTCGAGTTCCAGCCTCAGCGCCCTGGTGAAGGCGGCCGAGCCATCGGCCAGCAGCAACACCTCGTCCGTGATGCCCTGGCTCTCGCCCCAGGCCTTCATGACGAAGGGGTCGTTCACGGCCATGCAGGCGATGGTGTCCACGCCCTTGGCCTTCAGCGCTGCGGCCTGCTGCACGAAGCCCGGCATGTGCTTGGCGGAGCAGGTGGGGGTGAAGGCGCCGGGCACGCCGAAGAGCACCACGGTCTTGCCGGCGAAGAGATCCTGGGTGGACCGCTCGCGCGGGCCCTCGGCGGTCGCCTGGGTCAGCTTCGCTTCGGGGATGGTATCGCCGTTCTGAATGGCCATGGTGTCGCTTTCCTGGTCTGGAGTTTCGCGTGGTTGTTTTTACGCCATCGGGGACTCTGTCAACCGGGACGCTTGCGCGCCGCCGGATGGACCGCCATCTTCACGGGACCATGGCGAGACGCGCGAGCGAGCAGGATTTCCCCAAGGCCCGGCTGCCCAAGCCACAGGAACTTGGCAGAGGCGGCCCGGCGAGCGAGGGCTATCTGGGTGGCCAGTTGCTGGTGGCCATGCCCAGCCTGTCTGACCCCCGTTTCGCGCGGGCGGTCATCTGCATCTGCGCCCATTCGGCCGACGGGGCCATGGGCATCGTCCTCAACAAGCCCCTGGATACGCTGAGCTTCGAGGAGCTGTTGAAGCAGTTGGAGGTGGAGCCCCTGCCCCCGCAGCGGCAGATGCGCCTGCTGGCCGGCGGCCCGGTGGAGGGCGGCCGCGGCTTCGTGCTGCACACCGCGGACTGGGAGAGCGATGCGAGCCTGAAGGTGACGGGCGACCTGGCCCTGACCGCCAGCGTCGATATCCTGAAGGCCATCGCCGGCGGCGGCGGGCCGCGCCAGGGGCTGCTGGCGCTGGGCTATGCCGGCTGGGGCCCGGGGCAGCTGGAGAGCGAGATCCAGCACAATGCCTGGCTGAACGTCACGCCGGACGAGGCCCTGCTCTTCGACAGCGAGCCCGATACCCAGTGGCGGCAGGCCCTTGCCAAGCTGCGGATCGACCCGCTGCTGCTCTCGGCCAGCGCCGGCCACGCCTGACGCCTGACGCCGGGGTCTTTCCCTCACCCGCCGTTTCGCGCCAGGATCACCCGCCCCCTGGAGGAAACGAGAACAATGGATATCGCGGTCGAGACACCCTTCATCCGCCTGCACCCGGAGGATACGGTGCTCATCGCCCGGCGCGCGGCGCCGGAAGGCAGCCCGGTGGCCCCGGGCATCGTCGCCACCGCCCGCATCCCGCCAGGCCATAAGGTCGCCGCCCGCGCCCATGCGGTGGGGGAGCCGGTCAGGCGCTACGGCCAGATCATCGGCTTCGCCACGCAGCCCATCGCGCCCGGCGACTGGGTGCATGTGCAGAATTGCGGCATGGGCGATTTCGACAAGGACTATGCCTGGGGCGTGGATGCCAAACCCACGCTCTATGTGCCGCAGCCCGCCACCTTCATGGGCATCATGCGGCCGGACGGGCGGGTGGCCACCCGCAACTACATCGGCATCGTCACCAGCGTGAACTGCTCGGCCCATGTGGCCTCGATGATCGCGGATGCCTTCAAGCGGAATCCCTTCATCGGCAACGACCCGCTGGCCGAATACCCGAATGTCGATGGCGTGGTGGCGCTGACCCACAAGACCGGCTGCGGCATGGGCGACAATGACGGGCTGCGCATCCTGCGCCGCACGCTGGCGGGCTTCGCGCGGCATGTGAATTTCAGCCATGTCATCGCCATCGGCCTGGGCTGCGAGGTCAACCAGATCTCCGGCCTGCTGGAGGAGCAGAACCTCGCCGGGCGTCTCCGCAACATGGACATCCAGACCATGGGCGGCACCCGCAAGACGGTGGAAGCCGGCATCGCCTTCGTGAGGGAAGTGCTGGAGGAATCCAACAAGGTCCACCGCCAGCCCGTGCCGGCCAGCCACCTGACCGTGGCCCTGCAATGCGGCGGCTCGGACGGCTATTCCGGCATCACCGCCAACCCGGCCCTGGGCGCGGCCTCCGACCTGCTGGTGCGGCACGGCGGCACCGTCATCCTCTCCGAGACGCCGGAGACCTATGGCGCCGAGCATCTGCTGACGCGACGCGCCACCTCCCGCGAGGTCGGGCAGAAGCTGGTGGACCTGATGCGCTGGTGGGAGGATTACGCGGCGCGCGGGCAGGCGGAGCTGAACAGCAACCCCTCCCCCGGCAACAAGGCGGGCGGGCTGACCACCATCCTGGAGAAGTCGCTGGGCGCCATGGCCAAGGCCGGCACCACCAACCTGACGGCGGTCTATGACTACGCCGCCCCGGTGACGGAGAAGGGCTTCGTCTTCATGGACACGCCCGGCTACGACCCCGTGGCCGCCACCGGGCAGGTGGCGGGCGGCGCCAACCTCGTCTGCTTCACCACCGGGCGCGGCAGCGTCTTCGGCTGCAAGCCGGCGCCCTCCATCAAGCTGGCGACCAACAGCGCCATGTATGAGCGGATGGAGGAGGATATGGACGTGAACTGCGGCACCATCCTCTCCGGCCGCGAGACGGTGGAGGAATGCGGCCAGCGGATCTTCGAGCTGATCCTGCGCGTGGCCAGCGGCGAACATACCAAGAGCGAGAGCTACGACTTCGGCGCGGCGGAATTCGCGCCCTGGCCGATCGGGGCGACGATGTGAGGGAAGGCCAGGGGGAATGAATTCCCCCTGGAGCCCCCTTCTTTTTTCCGCGAATCCGCCAACCGGCGGCGACATCGCTGAAACTGACAAAAAGAAAGACGGGGGTCCGGGGGAATTCCTTCCCCCGGCCTTTCTTTGCCCCTGCCCGGCCGCCCCGAAAGCCGCCCCGCGGAAAAAGACGGGGATCTGAGGCGACTCCCGCCCGGAGCTTCTTCCTGCTTCGCCTCGGCCTTGGCAGATTGGCGCCGATGTCCCTCTCCCTCCCCCGCCACCAGCGCGCCCATGGCCGGGCGGAGCTGGGCTTCATCCGCACGGATCGCGGCACCGTGCTGCGGCACCTCTTTCATGCCGCGCCGCTGCGCGTGCTCTTCCCGAGGCCCGAGCCTGACGACCTGCCCCTGGCCGCCCTGGTGAATGTCGGCGGCGGCCTCGCGGGCGGGGATTCGCTGGAGATTTCCGCGAGGCTGGCGGAAAGCACCGGCGCCAGCCTGACCACGCCGGCGGCCGAGAAGGTCTATCGCAGCCTGGGCGAGAGCACACGCCTCTCCACCGAGCTGGAGGTAGCGGAAGGCGCCACGCTGGAATGGCTGCCGCAGGAGACCATCCTTTTCGACGGCGCGCGGCTGGAGCGGCGGATGCGGGCGCGTTTGGCCCCCGGCGCCCGGCTGCTGGCGGCGGAAATGCTGGTCTTCGGCCGCGTCGCGCGGGGGGAGCGGCTGAGCCATGGCGCGCTGTTCGATTCCTGGCGGCTCTGGCGCGGGGAGAGGCTGCACTGGGCCGATGCCATGGATCTCTCGGGCGACATCGCGGCCCGGCTGGCGGCACCCTTCGGATTCGCGCAGGCCGAGGCCAGCGCCCTGCTGCTGCTGGCGGGCAGCGAGGCGGAGGCGGGCGCGGGCCGCGACCTGCTGCGGGAGGCCGGCCACGACGCCACCCTCGCCCGCCCCGGCCTGCTGCTGGTCCGCTGGCTGGGCCGCGCCGGCGAAGTGCGCGATGCGCTTTCCGCCGCCATCCCGCTGCTGCGCGCGGGCGTGCTGGGCCACCCGGCCCGGCTGCCCCGGCTGTGGACGAGCTGAGAAGGCCCACGCCAGAATGAATTCCCCACCGCCCCGCAGGATGGCCCCATGCACCTGACCCCCCGTGAAAAGGACAAGCTGCTGATCGCCATGGCGGCCGAGGTGGCCCGCAGGCGCCTCTCGCGTGGCGTGACGCTGAACCACCCGGAGGCGGTCGCGCTGATCACCGATTTCGTGGTGGAAGGCGCGCGCGACGGCCGCAGCGTGGCGGAGCTGATGCGCGATGGGGCCACCGTCCTGACGCGGGACCAGGTGATGGAAGGCATCGCCGAGATGATCCACGAGATCCAGGTGGAAGCCACCTTCCCCGACGGCACCAAGCTCGTCACCGTCCATAACCCCATCCGCTGAGGAAGACTCCATGATCCCCGGGGAAGTCATTGTCGCGGCTGGTGAGATCGAGCTGAATGCCGGGCGCGAGGCGGTGGAGCTGGAAGTGGCCAATACCGGCGACCGGCCCATCCAGGTCGGCAGCCACTATCATTTCTTCGAGACCAATCCTGGCCTTTCCTTCGACCGCGCGCGGACGCGAGGCAGGCGGCTGGATATCCCGTCCGGCACCGCCATGCGCTTCGAGCCCGGGCAGAGCCGGCGCGTGCGGCTGGTGGAATACAGCGGAGACCGCATCGTGCACGGCTTCCGCGGCGAGACGGAAGGGAAGCTCTGAGCCATGGCCACGAGAATCTCCCGCACCGCCTATGCCGGCATGTATGGCCCGACGGTGGGCGACAAGGTACGGCTGGCGGATACGGAACTTTTCGCCGAAGTGGAGCGCGACCTCACCACCTATGGGGAGGAGGTGAAGTTCGGCGGCGGCAAGGTCATCCGCGACGGCATGGGGCAGAGCCAGCGCACCCGCGAGCAGGGCGCGATGGATACCGTCATCACCAATGCGCTGATCATCGACCATAGCGGCATCTACAAGGCCGATGTCGGCCTGCGCGACGGGCGCATCGCCGCCATCGGCAAGGCCGGCAATCCCGATACCCAGCCGGGCGTGGATATCGTCATTGGGCCGGGCACGGAGATCATCGCCTGCGAGGGGCGCATCCTGACCGCCGGCGGCATCGACCCGCATATCCATTTCATCTGCCCCCAGCAGATCGAGGAAGCGCTGGCCTCCGGCGTCACCACCATGTTCGGCGGCGGCACCGGCCCGGCGCATGGCACGCTGGCCACCACCGCCACGCCCGGCCCCTGGCACATGGCGCGGATGCTGCAGGCGGCGGAAAGCTTCCCGATGAATCTGGGCTTCCTCGGCAAGGGCAATGCGGCCCTGCCGGGTGGGCTGGAGGAACAGATCCGCGCCGGTGCCTGCGGGCTGAAGCTGCATGAGGACTGGGGCACCACGCCCAAGGCCATCGACACCTGCCTGCGCGTGGCGGATAAGTTCGACATCCAGATCGCCATCCACACGGATACGCTGAACGAGAGCGGCTTTGTCGAGGATACCATCAAGGCCATCGGCGGCCGCGCCATCCAGGCCTTCCATACGGAAGGCGCGGGCGGTGGCCATGCGCCGGATGTCCTGCGTGTGGTCGGGGAGCCGAACTTCCTGCCCAGTTCCACCAACCCCACCATGCCCTACACGGTGAATACCGTGGATGAGCATCTCGACATGCTGATGGTCTGCCACCACCTCGACCCCCGCATCGCCGAGGATGTGGCCTTCGCGGAGAGCCGCATCCGCAAGGAGACCATCGCGTCGGAGGATATCCTGCACGACCTCGGTGCCATCTCCATGATGTCCTCTGACAGCCAGGCAATGGGGCGGGTGGGCGAGGTCATCATCCGCACCTGGCAGACCGCGCATAAGATGAAGGTGCAGCGCGGGCGCCTGAGCGGCGAGACGGGCGGGAACGACAATCTGCGCATCCGCCGCTACATCGCCAAATACACCATCAACCCCGCCATCGCGCAGGGCGTCAGCGCGCATATCGGCAGCGTGGAAGCCGGCAAGCTGGCGGATCTCGTGATGTGGTCGCCCGCCTTCTTCGGCGTGAAGCCGGAGATGGTGCTGAAATGCGGCAGCATCGCCATGGCGCCGATGGGCGACCCCAATGCCTCCATCCCCACGCCGCAGCCCGTGCATTACCGCCCGATGTTCGCGGGCTATGGCCGGGCGATGCAGGCCAGCAGCGTCACCTTCGTCTCCGCCGCCGCGCTGGAGACGGATCTGGCCGGGCGGCTCGGGCTCAACCGGACACTGCTGCCGGTGGCGAATACGCGCGGGATCGGCAAGCGCGACATGATCCTCAACGGCGCCTTGCCAAGGATCGAGATCGACCCGGAGACCTACGAGGTCCGCGCCGATGGCGAATTGCTGATCTGCGAGCCGGCGGCAGTCCTGCCGATGGCACAGCGCTACTTCCTGTTCTGAGACATGCCCATGGCCGAAGCCACCCTGCCCCGCGCTACCCAGGTCCTGCATGCCGGCCACTGGCAGGCACGTACGGCGAAGGATGTCATCACCGTCGATTTCGACGACCGCCACCGTCGCCGCAGGCGCTACACGGCTGAGAAAGGCCTGAGCTTCCTGCTGGACCTTCCCGAAGCCGTCGCGCTGCGCGATGGCGACGGGCTGCTGCTGGAAGGCGGCGGCGTGGTGCTGGTGCGCGCCGCGCCGGAGCCGCTGATCGAAGTGCGCGGGCAGGGCACGGAGCACCTGCTGCGGCTGGCCTGGCACCTGGGCAACCGGCACCTGCCCGCCGAGATCGGCCCCGACCGCATCCTGATCCGCGAGGACCACGTCATCCTGCGGATGTTGCAGGGCCTCGGCGCCACCACGGCCAGGGTGGAGGCGCCTTTCAACCCCGAAGGCGGTGCCTATGGCGAGCACAACCGCCATACCGGCCATCAGCACGGCGAATTGCATGACCACGGCGATGGCCACTTCCACAGCCATTGACGCCGCGGCCCTGCAAAGGCTGCTGAGCTGGCTTTCCCCGGCCTATCCCGTCGGCGCCTATACCTATAGCCACGGGCTGGAACGCGCGGTGGAGGACGGGGCGGTGCGCGACCGCGCCACGCTGGTCGATTACCTCCGCAGCGTGCTGGAGGCCGGGGCCGGGCGGATCGACGCGGCCCTGCTGGCCGCTGCCTTCCGCGCCGCTGAGGCCGGTGGCGACGCGGCCCTGGACGATGTCGCCGACCTCGCCGCCGCCTGGCGCGGCACGGCCGAGACGGCGCTGGAGACCATGGCCCAGGGCAGCGCCTTCCTGCGCGTCACCACCGCCGCCTGGCCGGATGCGCGGCTGGCAGCCTTCGCCCGGCGGCATGGCAGCAGCATCGCGCATCCCGTGGCGCTGGGCGCGGCCGCCGCCTGGCAGGGGGTGCCGCTGCGCGCGGCGCTTTTCGGCTTTCTCTCGGCTTTCGCGGCCAATATCGTCTCGGCGGGCGTGCGGCTGGTGCCTCTGGGGCAGACGGATGGGCAGGTCGCCACCGCCGCCCTGCTACCGGTTATCGAGGCTGCGACGGAAGCCGGCCTCACCGCCGATCCCGACCGCCTCGGCACTGCCGCGCCGATGCTTGACCTCTTCTCCCTGCGTCACGAGACGCAATACACGAGGCTCTTCCGCTCATGAGTAACGGTCCTTTCCGTGTCGGCATCGGTGGTCCCGTCGGTTCCGGCAAGACGGCGCTGACGGACCGGCTGTGCAAGCATCTGCGCGACCGCCACAACATCGCCGTCATCACCAACGACATCTACACGCGGGAGGATGCCGAATTCCTGACGCGCAGCGGCGCGCTGGCGCCCGAGCGCATCATCGGCGTGGAGACCGGCGGCTGCCCGCATACCGCCATCCGCGAGGATGCCAGCATCAACCTCGCCGCCGTCGACGAGATGAATGCCCGCTTCCCCGGGCTGGAAGTATTGTTCATCGAAAGCGGCGGGGACAACCTGGCCGCCACCTTCAGCCCGGAGCTGGCGGACCTGACCATCTATGTCATCGACGTCTCGGCCGGCGACAAGATCCCGCGCAAGGGCGGGCCTGGCATCACGCGCTCCGACCTGCTGGTCATCAACAAGACCGACCTGGCGCCGCTGGTGGGCGCCGATCTCGGCGTGATGGACCGGGATGCGAGGAAGATGCGGGGGCAGCGACCCTTCATCTTCACCAACCTCAAGGCCGGTCAGGGCGTAGCCGAGATCGCTGATTTCATCCTGAAAGCCGGAGGGATCGTGACATGAACCCCACAGACCTGCTGCTGGTGACGGATGTGCAGCCGGACTTCATGCCCGGCGGCGCGCTGCCGGCGCCGGATGGCGATGCGGTGGTGCCCGTCATCAACCGCCTGCTGACGCGCTTCGACCATGCCGTGGCGACGCAGGACTGGCACCCGGCGGACCATGCCTCCTTCGCCAGCCAGCATGCGGGGCGGAAGCCTTTCGAGAGCGTCATGCTGTCCTATGGCGAACAGGTGCTCTGGCCCGACCACTGCGTGCAGGGCACCCCCGGCGCCGCGCTGCATCCGGCGCTGGACACGCGGCGGATCGAACTGGTGATCCGCAAGGGATTCCGGAAGTCCATCGACAGCTACTCGGCTTTCCGCGAGAACGACCGCAGCACCAACACCGGCCTGCATGGCTACCTGCGGGAACGCGGCTTCAAACGTATCTTCGTCTGTGGTCTGGCGCGCGGCTATTGCACGGATTTCAGCGCCGAGGATGCCGCCGATCTCGGCTACGAGGTGGTGCTGATCGAGGATGCCTGCCGCGGCATCACGCCCGAGGCCACCGCCGCCGGCACCGCCCGCCTGCTGGCCAAGGGCGTGCGCATCCTCGCCAGCGACGCCCTGTAAAAACTCGAAGAAAGAAGATGGGGGCCTGGGGGAATTCCTTCCCCCAGCCTTTCCCGTTTTCAGCTGACCGCGACGGTCTTCTGCACCTGCTCTCCCAGGCCGGCGATGCCGAGGCGGATGGTCTGGCCCGGCTTCAGATAGACGGGCGGCTTCTGGCCCATGCCCACGCCCGGCGGCGTGCCTGTCGTGATGACATCGCCCGGATGCAGCGTGATGAAGTGGGAGACGTAGGAGACCAGCTTCTGCACGCCGAAGATCATGGTGCGCGTGGAGCCGTCCTGGTAGCGGTGGCCGTCCACCTCGCAGAACATGGCGAGGTCCTGCGGGTCCGGCACCTCGTCCTTCGTCACCAGCCAGGGGCCCAGCGGGCCGAAGGTGTCGTGGCCCTTGCCCTTGTCCCACTGGCCGCCGCGCTCGATCTGGAATTCGCGCTCGGAGACGTCGTTGCAGACGGTATAGCCGGCGACATAGTCCATCGCCTCGGCCTCGGTGACATTCTTGGCCCGGCTGCCGATGACGATGGCCAGCTCGACTTCCCAGTCGGTCTTCTGGCTGTCCTTCGGGATCTGCACGTCGTCATTGGGGCCGCAGAGGGCGCCCAGCGACTTCAGGAAGATGATGGGCTCCTTCGGGATGGCGGCCCCCGTCTCCGCCGCATGGTCGGCATAGTTCAGGCCGATGCAGACGAAGTTCTTCATATGCGCCACCGGCGGGCCGAGGCGCGGGCTGCCACTGACGGCGGGCAGGGAGGCCGGATCGATCCCCGCCAGCCGGGCCAGCCCGGCGGGGGAGAGCGCGTCGCCCGAGAAATCCGGCAGCACGCCGGAGAGGTCGCGGATCTCGCCATGGGCGTCCAGCAGGCCCGGCTTCTCCTGGCCCGGCGGGCCGTAACGCAGCAGCTTCATGGTCGGTCGTTCCTCAGTTGGTCCAGCCGCCGTCGATGACGATGGCCTGGGCAGTGACAAAGGTGCTTTCGGGCGCGGAGAGATAGAGCACGAGTTCGGCGATCTCCTCGGCCGTGGCCAGCCGGCCCATGGCCTGCCGGGCGACGAAGGCGGCACGCGCGGCCTCCAGCCCGCCGGCGCTGCCGGCATTGGCGGCGATCCGCTCACCGAGCGAGGGGGTATCGACCGTGCCGGGGCAGACGCAGTTGCAGCGGATGCCCCTGGTGACGAAATCGGCGGCCACGCTCTTGGTCAGCCCGACCACGGCGGCCTTGGTGGTGCCATAGACGAAGCGGTTGGCGACACCCTTCACCGAGCCGGCGGCGGAAGCCATGTTCACGATGGCGCCGCCGCCCTGGGCCAGCATGCCCGGCAGCGCGGCCTGGATCACCTTCCACTGCGCCCGCACGTTCAGCGCGAAGGCGAAATCCCATTCCTCGTCCGTCGCGCTCAGCACATCGTTCTGATGCACGAAGCCGGCGCAGTTGAAGACCACGTCGAAGGGTCCATTGGCCTCGATGGTGGAGCGGAGGGCGGCATCGTCCAGCACATCCAGCGCCAGCGCGGTGATGCCTGCCTCCGGCAGGCCCGCCAGCTTTCCCGCATCGCGGTCGGTGGCGACCACCGTGGCGCCTTCCCGCGCATAGGCCAGCGCGGCGGCGCGGCCGATGCCCTGCCCCGCCGCCGTCACGAAGCAGCGCTTTCCTTGCAGCCTTCCGGCCATTCGGTTCTTCTCCCCGCAGAAAGGCCGGGGGAAGGAATTCCCCCGGACCCCCATCTTCCTTTTTTGGCGCTTCCAGGGTGGCGCCGCCGAAACAGGCGCACCCCGATTCGAAGAAAAAAGAAGGGGCCCGGGGAATTCATTCCCCGGCCTTGCTCCCCGCCTGCCTTAGTGGTTGTGCCGGCTCTCGCCGCGCGTCTCCAGGATGTTCAGGTAGAGCGTCGCCGGCTCCAGGCAGCCGCCGGTGCCGAGCTGTCCGACCATGGAGCGGTAGATCTCCTCCCAGGGCGTCTTGTTCAGCAGCTTGGGCGGCGTCCAGGCGGCGCGGCGGGCCTCCATCTCCTCCGCCGGGATCAGCACGTCCACCTTGCGGGTCTTGAGGTCGATGCGGATCGGGTCGCCCGACCTCAGCAGCGCCAGCCCGCCACCCACCGCGGCTTCCGGGGAGACATTGAGGATGGAGGGAGAGGCGGAAGTGCCGCTCTGCCGGCCGTCGCCCATGGTGGGCAGGCTGTCGATGCCGGCTTTGATCATGGCGCCCGGCGGCTGCATGTTCACCACCTCCGCGCTGCCGGGATAGCCGACCGGGCCGCAGTTGCGGATGACCAGCACGGTATGCTCGTCCACGCCCAGCTCGGGGTCCTCGATGCGGTCGTGGTAATCCTCCGGCCCCTCAAAGACGATGACCTTGCCCTCGAAGACATCCTCGGGGTCGGAGAGGAAGCGTTCACGGAACTTCTTGTCGATGACGCTGACCTTCATCACCGCGCTGTCGAAGAGATTGCCGGAGAGCACGACGAAGCCCGCCTGTTCCTTCAGCGGCGTGTCATAGGCGCGGATCACCTCGCGGTCCGGCAGCGGCGCCCGCTCCAGGTCCTCGGCCAGGGTCTTGCCGCTGACGGTCCTCACGCCGCCATGCAGCTTGCCGGCGTCGTACAGCTCCTTCATCACGGACTGGACGCCGCCGCCGCGATAGAAGGCCTCGCCCAGGAAGCGGCCGGCCGGCTGGCAATCCACCAGCAGCGGGATATCGGCGCCGATGGCCTGCCAGTCCTCGGTGGTCAGCTCCACGCCCATGTGGCGGGCGATGGCCACGAGGTGCGGCGGGCAATTGGAGGAGGCGCCGATGGCGCTGGCCAGGACGATGGTATTCTCGAAGGCCTCACGCGTCATGATGTCGCTGGGGCGCAGGTTCTCCCGCACCATATCCACGATCCGCATGCCCGTGGCGTGCGCCATCTGTCCGCGCTCGCGATAGGCGGCGGGGATGCTGGCGCAGCCCGGCAGCGACATGCCCAGCGCCTCCGCCAGCGAGTTCATCGACAGCGCCGTGCCCATGGTGTTGCAGTGGCCGACGGAGGTGGCGGAAGAGGCCACCATCTGCATGAAGCCGTCGTAGTTGATCTCGCCGGCCGCGAGCTGCTTGCGCGCTTCCCAGACGATGGTGCCGGAACCGGAGAGCCGCCCCTTCCAGTGCCCGTCCAGCATCGGCCCGCCGGAGAGCACGATGGCCGGGATGTTCACGGTGGCCGCGCCCATCAGGCAGGCGGGCGTCGTCTTGTCGCAGCCGGTGGTCAGCACCACGCCATCCAGCGGATAGCCGTGCAGGATCTCCACCAGCGACAGATAGGCCAGGTTGCGGTCCAGCGCCGCCGTCGGGCGCTTGCCGGTCTCCTGGATCGGATGGATCGGGAATTCGAGGGGAATGCCGCCGGCGTCGCGGATACCGGCCTTCACGCGCTCGGCCAGGGCCAGGTGGTGGCGGTTGCAGGGCGCGATGTCGCTGCCGGTCTGGGCGATGCCGATGATCGGCTTGCCCGACTGCAACTCACCCCGCGTCATGCCGAAATTCAGGAAGCGCTCGATATAGAGCGCGGTCATGCCCGGGTCTTCCGGGTCGTCGAACCAACGCTGGCTACGAAGCCTGAACTGCTTCTTGGTCTGGTCCATCGGCCATTCGTCCTCTTCTCTCCCTGCATCAGCCTCCGCCTGGGGTCGGTGGCTGTCAATCCGGGAGGAAGAGGAGAAGGCGGAGGTTCAGCGTGCCTTGCCGTGCTTCGCCGCCCCGGGCCGGGGCTCAGGCTTGGGCAGCGGCGTGCGCGTCAGCGCCGCGATAGGCTGGCGCGGCTGCCCGGAAGCCTTGGCGATTTCCTCGTCCTGGCTCTCGATCAGCTTGCGCGCCGGCTCATCGCCATCCAGCCCGCCCAGCAGCTCCGCCGGCACCTTGCGATTCGAGCGGCGGGAGCCATCGGCGTAGAGGACATCGAACAGCACCCAGGTGCCGGTATTCCGCTGCTTGGCAGCCATAGTGAACTCCTGCCGCCAGGACAGCGGCGGCCTTATGCCTGGTCTTCGGACTCAGGCGGGGGCAGCGGCTGGTCGGTCGTCGCGGTGGTATCGCGCTCGGCCTTGCGCTGCTCGCGCTCGCGCTGCTTCTCGGCGGCCTTGGCCTGCTTGGCGCGGTCGCGATCAGCACGCTGCTGATTGTAGTTCGGGGTACGTGCCATGGGTGGATGCTCCCGTCTCGGTGGCAGGGGCGGGCGGTCCGCAGCCAGAGGGCATTGTCACAGCGCGCCGCTCTGGCGCGCGGATGCACCGCCAAGGAAGGCTGTGCAGCCGGCCGGGACGGACCCTGGGCAGGAAGCGCCCGGCCGGAAGAGGGTCACGCGCAGCAGCGCATGACCCGTCTATCGCTCAGGTGCGGCGGAGGTTACCGGCGGAAACCTTGCCGTCGCGGCCACGCTGCAGCTCGAACTCGACGCGCTCGCCTTCGTTCAGGCCCTGCAGGCCGGCGCGCTGGACGTCGGAGATGTGCACGAACACATCCTTCGAGCCGTCCTCCGGCTGAATGAAGCCAAAACCCTTGGTCGTGTTGAACCACTTGACGGTACCGATGGTCATCGGGGTGCTCCGTGAGAAAAAGTATTGCCGACGCACGACATGCACGACGGATCAACTTGATGGACGGGCACCAGGCACGATGCACGAACGGCCAGGCACGAGGCGCAAAGCCAAACCAGTCGACGACACCTATCTAAGTGTATCGCCGGCCGACCGCAACAGAGTTGGCAAAAGAGTGACCGTTTAGCCCGTCAAACCCTCTTCGAGAAAGACCTGCACCGCCTGGAAAAGCGCACCACGGTTCCGCTCCAGCATGATCCCATGCGTCCCCTCCCCCAGCAGCACCATCCGCTTGGAGGGGACGGCCGTCAGGGCCTGGAACAGGGCCAGGGCCTGGGCGGCCGGCGCCTCGTGGTCCCATTCCGCCAGGGTGATCAGGGTCGGCACCGTGACCCTGGCGGCGTCGAAAGGCGGCTGGCCGGATTGCCGCTCTGCCGCCGCGCCATTCGGCACCCGCAGCACGGAAGGCACCTGCCGCGCCCCTTCCGGGTCGGCGGCGAAGGTGGTGTCGGCCCAGTGCTCGTACCAGCCGGCGGGGAAGAGGGCGCCGCGCCGGTTGTCCGGCACCCCTTCCACCCAGCGGGCGCGTACCTCGGCCCGGGTCAGGCTGCGGTAGGAGGGCAGGCCCGGCGCCGTCCGGGCCGCGCCATTGGCCTGGGACGCATTGGCCTGGGAAGCACTGGCCTGAGCGGGCCTGGCCTCCGCCGGCCATTCCGGCGCATAGAGCACCAGGCGGTCCACCAGCGCGGCATTTTCGGTGGCGAAGCGCCCCATCAGCCCGGCGCCCCAGCCCCAGCCCAGATGCACCAGCTTCGGCACGCCCAGCTTCTCGCGGATGAAGGCGGCGGCGGCGGCGATATCGGCCAGGGCATCCCGGCTGGGGGTCAGCGGCTGGCCGCCCGGCGGCTGGCCCATCGCCGCCTCCCGAGTCGAGCGGCCGTAATTCCGCAGGTCCAGGCACCAGACATCGAAGCCGCGCCCGGCCATGTAATCCATCCAGGAGACGCCGCCCGCCGACAGGTCGAAGCTGGTGCTGGCGGGGAAGGTGCCGTCATGGACACAGAGCACCACCCGGTCCGCCCGCGCCGTCGTCGCCCCCTCCGGCCGCTTGTTCCGCAGATAGAGCTGGATGCCCGGGCCGGAGGGCACCAGGAATTCCTCCAGCACCACCCCCGCCGGCTGGGCGGAGACGGGACCCGCCGCGGGCAGCAGCAAGGGGGAAGCGACCAACGGGGCAGCGAGCAGCATGCGGCGGCGCATGGGGTTCTCCGGAGACATCGCGAGCGGTGGCAGCCCGCCCGGAGGCCAGCATAGGCCAGAACGGGACAGGCCGAAATCGGCCGGTGGAGCCTGAAAGCCGGCCGACCCGAGGCCGGCGCCGCGGGCGCCCCGGCCCGACGGTGCTTCAGCCCCAGGGGCCGCGTGGCGGCCGCGCCGCCGGCCGCGCCGCGCCGCGCGACCAGGGCCCGCCCCGGCCGGTGCCCGGCACGGAGCCGCGCATCGGCGCCGCGCTGGCCGGGCCGCTCCAGCCACCGCGCGGGCCGCCCATCCGCTGCGCCATCTCCATCAGCGCCGCCACGCGGTTCTCGGTGCGGGGATGGGTGGAGAACAGCCCGTCCATCCGCGCGCCGGAGAGCGGGTTGATGATGAACATATGCGCCGTCGCCGGATTGGACTCGGCCTCCGGGTTCGGCAGGACCCGCCCCTGCTCCAGCCGCATCAGCGCATTGGCGAGGCCCGCGGGGTTGCCGGTGATCTCGGCAGCGCCCTTGTCGGCCTCGTATTCCCGCGCCCGGCTGATGGCCATCTGCACGATGGCCGCCGCCAGCGGCGCCAGCAGCATGATCAGCAGCCCCACCAGCGGGCCCGGCCCCCGCTCCCGGTCCCGCGCCCCGCCGAACAGCCAGCCGAACTGCGCCAGCATACCTATGGCGCCCGCCAGGCAGGCGGTGACGGTCATGATCAGCGTGTCGCGGTTGCGGATATGCGTCAGCTCATGGGCGATGACGCCCGCCACCTCATCCTCCGGCATCAGCTCCAGCAGGCCGGTATTCACCGCCACCGCAGCGTTCTGCGGGTTGCGGCCGGTGGCGAAGGCATTCGGCTGGCGTTCCTGGATCAGATAGAGCGCCGGCATCGGCAGCCCCGCCCGCGCGGCCAGGGCCTCCGTCATCCGCCAGAGCGCCGGCGCGTCCTGCGGCCCGATCGGATGCGCGTTGTACATCCGCAGCACCATCTTGTCGCTGCCCCACCAGGCGAAGAGATTGGTCGCGCAGGCCACGGCCAGCGCCACCATCATGCCGCTCCGCCCGCCCAGCATCCCGCCGACCGCCACGAAAAGCGCCGTCATCGCCGCCAGCAGGATGGTTGTTCGCAGATATCCGCCCATGACCCCTTTTCCGTTCCGGCCTTCGCACCCCAGATGTTGCGCATGACGAAGCCTGAACAAGAGGCCGCCACGCCGGCCAGCCCGAACCCCGCCGAGACGGCGACCCAGCCTGAGGCGCCGAAACCCGCGAAGCCCGCCCCGATGCCGCCGGAGATCGGCGGCCCGGCGGGGCCGGAACCGACCCGCTTCGGGGACTGGGAACGTAAGGGACGCGTCAGCGATTTCTGAGGAGGCGCGGGCGACTTCGGAGGGAGTGCTGAGGGCGCGGCCGGGGCGGAGCGCCATCCGCCGGACGCCCGTGGCACCGGCATCTCGCCGGAAGGCCAGGGCGCCGGAGCAGGATGCCCCGGCCTTCCGTCCCCACCTGAAACCCGTGGATATGCCGGGTTCAGCATCTTTGCTCCATTGAGCGGAGCGGGGTCGGAAGCGGGGTCCGGGAGGGGCCGGTGCCCCTGGCCGGGGCAGTCACCCCATCAAAGCACGATGACGGCCGGATGCCTCAACGGCATCCGGCCAAGTCTGCGTCAGGCCGCGCGGCTACGGGCGCGGTGCACGGCGCCCAGGCCCAGCAGGCCCATCGCGAAGAGCGCCATGGAGGCGGGCTCCGGGACCGGGGTGGCGGTCAGGGTCACGCTGGCGGCGTTGGTGATGGTGCCGGTGGAGCTGAAGTACAGGTCGGAGAGGTTGAGCACGAACTCGCCGCCCTCGCCGAAGTTGACGGTCACCGGGTTGAAGTCGATGAAGAAGTCGGTGATCCGCAGGGGCGGCTCGAACAGATCGTTCACGGGGCCGGCGATGGCGCCGGTGATCGCGACGCTCTGGACGGTCGAGGCCAGCGGGCTGGTGAAGGTCAGGTTGGCCGTCACGCCGAGGTTGTCCAGCTCGCTGCCGCCGACGCCGCAGCCGGAGAGGACGTCGGCAATCGTGTTCCCGCTGTTGATGCAGGTCTCGTTCAGGGTGGCGCTGCCGAACAGGAACGAAGCGGTCTGGCCCTGGTTGAGCGAGAAGCTTTGCGCCGTCACCAGGCTGCTGAAGGTCACGTCGAGCTGGCTGTTGCCCGTGCCAAAACCGGAGCCCACCGACCAGGAGCCACCGGTGACGGTGAAGTTTACGGGGGCGGCCATGGCGGTCGCCATGCTCGCGACTGTTACGGCGGCGGCGGCGGCGAGGCCCAGAATCTTGGAACGCATGGGAAGTCCCTCTGACAATGTTTATCTCGCGGGCGGAAACCCTTCCGAGACCGAACCATTACGGTCCTGCGCTCAGCTAGAGCAAACAATGTGCCAGATGTTTTTTCTGTTTTAATTCAGTGTATTAACTGAATCGCGGCCGGAGAAAGATCCACAACCGTAAAGTCCAGGCTTACAACTGTTACGAGTATATATCGTTTCTCACGAAGGCCGGCCGACGGCGGCGGCGTGGAGAGGCCCGCCCTGAGCGGAACCGCGCGGCTACGCCTAGCGCAGCCGCAAAAAGAAATCCCGCAGCAGCCCGGCGCATTCGCCTTCCCGCACCCCGCCGATGACTTCCGGCGCATGGTGGCAGGAGGAGGCCTGGAAGATGCGCGCGCCATGCTCCACCCCGCCCCCCTTGGGGTCGTAGGCCCCGAAGACCACGCGCCGCACCCGGAAGAAGCTGGCGGCCTGGGCACACATCGGGCAGGGCTCCAGCGTCACGGTCAGGGTGCAGTCGGGCAGGCGCGGGCTGCCGCGGGCGGCGGCGGCGGCGCGCAGGGCCAGGATCTCGGCATGAGCGCTGGGGTCGTGGCATTCCTCCACGCGGTTGCCGGCACGGCCCAGCACGGTGCCGGCGGCATCCGTCACCACCGCCCCCACGGGCACCTCCCCCCGCGCGGCGGCGGCGCGGGCTTCCTCCAGCGCGATCTCGATAGGCGTCACGGACCGAGCAGCTGCCCGCCATCGACGACGATATTCTGCCCGGTCACCCAGCGCGCGGCGGGCGAGGCCAGGAAGAGCACGACATCCGCCACCTCCTCCGGCCTTCCGAGGCGGCCGCGCGGCATATTGGCCAGGGTGGCCCGGTAGAGCGGCGAATCGGCCCGGCGCCGCTGGTCCCAGAGCCCCTCCGGGAACTCGATGGAGCCGGGGGCGACGGCATTGGCGCGGATGCCCCTGCGGCCCAGCACGCGGGCCTGGTTGCCGGTCAGATGCACCACCGCCGCCTTGGCCGCGCCATAGGGCTCGGCCCGGCCGGGGGAGCGCAGGGCGGCGATGGAGGTGATGTTGACGATGGCGCTGCCGCCCTCGATGCCCGGCGCGGCCTCGGCCAGGAAGGGCTCGGCGGCCTGGCTGGCGCGCACCACCGCCATGACGTCCACGGCGAAGGAGGCCGCCCAGCCTTCCTCGTCATGGCTCTCGCCGAAGGCGGAGGCATTGTTCACCAGGATGTCGATGCCCCCCAGCGCGGTGGCGGCCTCGGGGATGAAGCGGGCGATGGCATCGGCATCGGCCAGGTCGCAGGGGGCGGCATAGGCGCCCTCCCCCAGCCCGGGGCGCAGGGCCTCCAGCCCGGCCAGGCCACGCGCACAGACGGCGACGCGCGCGCCGGCCCGCGCCAGGCCCAGCGCGATGGCGCGGCCGATGCCGCGGCTGCCGCCCATCACCACGGCGCGCCGGCCGGTGAGATCGAACATCGCATGCCTCCTTCTGCCGCGATGCGGCCAGGGAAAGGGTAAGCCCGCCGCACATGGGGGACAGCCGGCGTGGAATAGTATTTGTCGCAGCCCTCGCCACGGTCTAGCAACCGCCCCATGCGTAAGCTTCCCCTGATCGGCGTAACCTTGGATGCGGAACCAGCGGGCGGCTGGTCCAAATTGCCCTGGTACGCCATCCGCCAGAACTATCTCTCCGCCATCGCCGCCGCCGGCGGGCTTCCGGTCGCCCTGCCGCATGAGCCGGAACTGGCCGAGGCCTATCTGGAGCGGATCGACGGTCTGCTGGTCACCGGCGGCGCCTTCGATGTCGATCCCTCGCTCTATGGCGGGGGGCCGGCGCATCCGACCGTCTCGCTGAAGGCCGGCCGCACCGCCTTCGAGCTGGCGGTGACGCGCGGCGCGCTCGCCCGCGACATCCCTGTGCTGGGCATCTGCGGCGGCGAGCAGCTGCTGGCGGTCGCCTTCGGCGGCACGCTGGTCCAGCACATCCCCGACAGCATCGCCGATGCCCTGGCGCATGAGCAGCCCAACCCCCGCACCGAGCCGGGCCATGAGGTGGAGATCGCCGCCGGCACGCTGCTGGAGCGCATCGCCGGCACGGCGCGGATGGCCGTCAATTCCGCGCATCACCAGGCGGTGGAGCGGCCGGGCAACGGCGCCATCGTCAACGCGGTGGCGCCGGATGGGGTGATCGAGGGGATCGAGCATCCCGGCTACCGCTTCGCGCTGGGCGTGCAGTGGCACCCGGAATATGCCGTGGACCCCGCCGATCCCCGCATTTTCGATGCCTTCGTGGAGGCCGCGCGATGAGCGAGGACGACAACACCCCCGAGACCGGCGCGCGCGGCGAGCGCGTCGCCAAATGGCTGGCCCGCGCCGGCGTCGCCAGCCGCCGGGATGCCGAGAAGCTGGTGGCCGAGGGCCGCGTGCGCCTGAATGGCGAGACCGTGGAAAGCCCCGCCACCTTCGTGGCCGAGGGCGACAGCGTCAGCCTCGACGGCAATCCCGTGGGCGCGCCGGAGCGCACGCGGCTGTTCCGCTACCACAAGCCCGACGGGCTGGTGACGACCCATAAGGACCCCGAGGGCCGCCGCACGGTCTTCGAGGAACTGCCGGCGGGTCTGCCGCGCCTCGTTTCGGTCGGGCGGCTGGACCTGACCAGCGAGGGGCTGCTGCTGCTGACCAATGACGGCGCCCTCTCCCGCCGCCTGGAACTGCCGGGCAATGCCTGGATCCGCCGCTACCGCGCCCGCGTGCACGGCTTCGTCGACGAGAAGGCGCTGGCGCAGCTGGCGCGCGGCGTGACCATCGACGGCGTGGCCTATGGGCCGATCGAGGCCGGGCTCGATTCCCGCCAGGGCACCAATTCCTGGCTGACGGTCAGCCTGAAGGAAGGCAAGAACCGCGAGGTCCGGCGGGTGCTGCAGCATCTCGGCCTGACCGTGACGCGGCTGATCCGCGTGGCCTATGGCCCCTTCCAGCTCGGCACCCTGCCCAAGGGCGCGGTGGAGGAAGTGAACGCCAAGGTGCTGCGGGAGCAGCTGGGCCTGGAGGCGCCGCCGCGCGTGAAGCGTGGCGTGGATCTGGCGGCGGAGGCGGCGCCCAGGCCGGCCGAGCCGCTGCCGGAGCCCATCGCCCGCAACCGCCCGGCCAAGCCGCCGCAGCCCAAGATCCCGCGCGCGCGCAATGCCGCCCGTTCCCTCGGGCTCGACGGCCCGCCGCGCCCCTCGCGCGGTGGCGGGGCCAAGGCGGGCGGGCCGAAGCCCGGCACCCGCGCCGCGCGCCGCCCGCGCGACTAGCGGGCGATGCGGATCGTCGCCGGCCGCCATCGCGGCCGGAAGCTCGCCGCGCCTGCCGGTGCCGCCACCCGCCCGACTTCCGAGCGGATGCGGCAGGCGCTGTTCGACATGCTCTGGCACGCCCCCTGGGCCGGCCGCGCGGCGGTGGAGGGGCAGGCGGTGCTGGATGCCTTCGCCGGCACCGGCGCGCTGGGGCTGGAGGCGCTCTCCCGCGGCGCGGCCTCGGCCAGCTTCATCGAGAAGGACCGCGCGGCGCTGGCCGCCCTGCGCGCCAATATCGCCGCCTGCCGGGAGGAGGAGGCTGCGAAGGTCCTGGTGGCCGACGCCACCCGCCCGCCGCGTGCCGCCACCCCCTGCTCCCTCATTTTCCTGGACCCGCCCTATGCCCAGGATCTGGTGCCCCGCGCCCTCTCGGCCCTGGGTGCGGCGGGGTGGATCGCTCCCGCCGCGCTGATCTGCGCCGAGGTGGGGCGGGAGGAGACGCCGGAACTGCCGGGCTTCGAGATCCTGGCGGAGCGGGTGCATGGCGCCGCCCGCGTGCTGGTGCTGCGCGCGCCGGGCTGACACCGGGCTGCGGGCGGAGCGGCGCCCCTCAACTCTTCTCCCGCGTCAGCGCATCGCCCAGCCGGATGGCGCCGTCCTCCAGCACCCGCGCGGTGATGCCGCCATGGCCGCGCACGGCATTGTAGCCGCCGGGGCCGAATTCCTCCTCCATGCGGGAACAGGGGTGGCATTCGCCGCTCATTTCCAGCAGCGCGCCGCCCAGGCGGAAGCGCCGGCCCTTCAGCGCCAGCAGGTTCAGGCCGGAAATGACGAGGTTGCGCCGCAGCCGCTCCGGCGCCGCCGGCCCCTCCAGGCCCAGATAGGCGCCGATGGCCGCCAGATGCTCGGCCTGGATCAGCGTCACCTGCCGCGCGCCCTCCCGCCCGGCATAGCGGTCGCCCGCCAGCCCCTGCCCGGCCCGCAGCCCGGCGGCCGCCACCACCTCCATCGCCGCCCGCCGGGCCGGGCGCAGCCCGATCCAGCAGAGCCGCCCTGGGCGCAGCGGCCCCTCCAGCAGCCGGGCCAGGGGCGAGGCCGGGTTCAGCACCCGCCTCAGGCCACCGCCGCACCCGAGCAATGCGCCGCCAGCACCCGCAGCCCGGCCTCCTCCCGCCGCCAGACGCGGGTGTAGCGGAAGGCGCCGACGAAGGCATTGCTATCCCAGGTGCCCGCCAGCTCGGCCCGCAGCGTCACCACGGCGGCATTGCCCGCCAGGCGGATCTCCTGCTCCGAGACCTGCACCCGGGTCAGCCGCAGCAGGCCGGTGCGATGCGCCTCCATATCCTCGGACTTGCCGATCACCCGCCCCGTCTGGTCGGTGAAGATCAGCGCCTCCGACAGCAGCCCGTCCAGCGACACCACGTCTCCGGTCAGCGTCGCCTCGCGCAGCGCGGCCTCGGCTTCCTCCACCTCTGCCTCGGTGATGATGGTCACTGCTGCGTGGCCTGCCGCAATTCGTCCAGCGCGGCCTGCGCGGCGGCACGGGCCGAAGCCACCTCCGGCCGCAGCAGGAAGCGCTGCTGACGGGCATGGAAATCGGCGTCCTCACCCTCGGTCAGGGCCATGAGGTCGGCCAGGAAGCCCTGCACGGCCTCGGGCGAAGGCGTGGCGCCCTTGGCATTGGCCTCGTCGATCCGCAGGATCAGGTCGCTCAGCCGGCGCAGCCAGGCGAAATCAGGGTCATGCATCACCGCCTGCAGCAGCGCATAGGGGTTTCCACCCGCCGGATGGCCCGCCGCCTGCGCGTTGAGCAGCGCCCGGTGCCAGCCCGCGATGGCCGCCGCCAGGCGCTTCGAGGGATGCGCCGCCGCCGCGCGCCGGGACGTAGGAACGGTCATGCCGCGGTTCTCCTTCACTCCAGAGATGCCAGGGTTAGCGGCGATCGGCCCCTGCTGGCCAGGGGTTCGCACCAGCGGGCGCCTCCAGGCTTGTACCGGTGCGGCGGCGATGCTAGGGCTGGGGCGGGACAGAGCCCGAGAGAGCGCCGATGGCGACTGCCGCAATCCTGCCGCCCCCGCCCGCCCCGGTGGCAGGGGCCGGTGACATCGCCGCGCAGGTCCGCGCCTTCGAGGGACATGGCCGCCGGACCGAGAGTCTGGTGGAGGAGGGCATCCCCTACTGGGTCAATGCCTTCTGGACCGTGCGGCAGCGTCAGGCGCATTCGTTGCACGAGGTCAGCTACCGCGCCTGCTTCAAGGCCCAGTTGCCGGAATTCTTCATCGCCCGCCTGACCACCCCCGGCGAGGCGGTGCACGACCCCTTCATGGGCCGGGGCACCACCCCCGTGCAGGCGGCGCTGATGGGCCGCCGGCCGCTGGGCAACGACATCAACCCCCTCTCCACCCTGCTGGCCCGGCCGCGCCTGAACCCGCCGGCCCTGGACGCCGTGGCGGAACGGCTGCGGGAGGTGCCCTGGGCGGAGGGCGGGGAAGCGCCGGAGGACCTGCTGGCCTTCTACCACCCGGAGACGCTGCGCCAGCTGATGGCGCTGCGCGGCTGGCTGCTGGCGCGCGCACCGCTCACGCTCGGGGAGCCGGACCCGGTGGAGGACTGGATCCGCATGGTCGCCATCAACCGCCTCAGCGGCCATTCCCCCGGCTTCTTCTCCGGCCGCTCCATGCCCCCCAACCAGGCGGTCTCGGTGCGGGCGCAGCGGCGGATCAACACGCGGCTGGGCCTCACCCCGCCGCGGCGGGAGGTGGCCGCCCTCATCCTGAAGAAATCGCGCGCCCTGCTGGCCGATGGCCCGCCGCCCGCGCATCCGCCCGCCCTGCTCTGCACCGGTCCGGCCGCCGCCACCCCCGCCATTGCCGCCGGCAGCGTGGCGCTGACAGTGACCTCGCCGCCCTTCCTGGACGTGGTGCAATACGCCGCCGACAACTGGCTGCGCTGCTGGTTCGCCGGCATCGACGCCGCCGCCGTCCCCATCGCCATGCACCGGGGCGAGGCCGGTTGGACGGCCATGGTGCGGGCGGTGCTGGCCGAGCAGGCGCGCATCCTGCGCCCCGGCGGGCACCTGGCCTTCGAGGTAGGCGAGGTACGGCGCGGCCGGCTGCTGCTGGAGCGGCTGGTCTGGCAGGCGGCCGAGGGCCTGCCCTTCGAGCGCCTGGGCGTGCTGGTGCACGACCAGGCCTTCACCAAGACCGCCAATTGCTGGGGCGTGGCCAACAACACGGCCGGCACCAATACCAACCGCGTCGTACTGCTGCGCCGGCTCTGAAGCCGGTCCCGGTCACGGCGATTTACCTGACCGGGTATAGAGGGAAGGCGGAAGCGGCTGAGGCTCCGGGCGCTCAGCGCCGCTGCCAGACCCAGTACATCGGCTGCCGCCCCTCGCGCAGGGCCTTGGCCTCGTAGCGCGTCGGCGGCCAGCCCTCCGGCCGCGTCGTGTCCAGCGAGACCTGCTCGAACAGATCCTGCGCCCCCATCACCTCGATGACCCATTGCTGGTAGGTCGGGTCGTCGGTGGCGATGCGCCACTGGCCGCCGGGGCGGATGGCCGCCGCCAGCACCGGCAGGATGGAGGGATGGACGAAGCGCCGCTTGGCGTGCCGCGCCTTCGGCCAGGGGTCCGGGAACATCAGGAAGAGGCGCGACAGGCTGCCCTCCGGCAGCATCCGCAGCAGCCGCCGCGCATCCTCGGTCCAGAGCCGCAGGTTGGGCGGCAGCGGCGCCGTGCCCTCCCCGCCCTCCGGCACCAGCCGCGTCAGCAGGGAGCAGATGCCGTTCTCGAAGACCTCGGAGGCGATCAGCCCCACCTTCGGGTTGGCCTGCATCTGCGCGTAGCTGTGCTCGCCGCCGCCGAAGCCCACCTCCAGCCAGACCTCCTCGACCGGCGCGGCGAAGGCGCGGGCGGGACCGCTGGCGGCATCCTCGGGCGAGAGTTGCAGGCGGGGCAGCGTCACCTCCAGCAGCGCCTGCTGGCGCGGCCGCAGCGGGTGGCCGCGCCGGCGGCCATAGAGGCGGTCGGGCACCGGCGGGGGATTGGCGGCGGTATCGTCGGTCATGCGGCAGAGGCCCATTACGTCAAAGGGGGCGGCGCCGGCCGGCACCACCCCCCACGGTCACGAACTCAGGAAGGGATCAGCGGTTGAAGGCGCGCTTCAGCTCATCCGCCAGATCGGTCTTTTCCCAGGTGAAGGTGCCGAGGTCGGCATCCGGCGTGCGGCCGAAATGGCCGTAGGCGGAGGTCGGCACATAGATCGCGCGGTTCAGGTGCAGGTGCTCCCGGATGCCGCGCGGGGAAAGGTTGACCATCCCGTTGACGACCTTGGCCAGCTTGGTCTCGTCGATGTCGCGGCCGGTGCCGTGCAGGTCGAAATAGACCGAGAGCGGCTTGGAGACGCCGATGGCGTAGGAGACCTGGATGGTGCACTTCTCGGCCAGGCCCGCGGCCACCACGTTCTTGGCGAGGTAGCGGCAGGCATAGGCGGCCGAGCGGTCCACCTTGGTCGGGTCCTTGCCGGAGAAGGCGCCGCCGCCATGCGGGGCCGCGCCGCCATAGGTGTCGACGATGATCTTGCGCCCCGTCAGGCCGCAGTCGCCATCGGGGCCGCCGATCACGAAGGTGCCGGTCGGGTTCACGTAGAACTCGTCCTCCGGCACCGTCCAGCCCTCGGGCAGGGAGGTGGCGACGATCGGGCGCACCAGCTCGCGCACCTGCTCCTGCGTCATCCCCTCCTCATGCTGGGTGGAGACCACGACAGAGGTCACGCCGACCGGCTTGCCGTCCACATAGCGCAGCGTCACCTGGGACTTGGCGTCCGGCAGCAGGCCGGCGACCGTCTTGTCCTTGGAACGGCGCAGCTCGGCGATGCGGCGCAGGATGAGGTGGGAGTAATACAGCGGCGCCGGCATCAGGTCCGGCGTCTCGGTGCAGGCATAGCCGAACATGATGCCCTGGTCGCCGGCACCTTCGTCCTTGTTGCCGGCCGCGTCCACGCCCTGCGCGATATGGGCGGACTGCGCGTGCAGATGGACGGAGATCTCGGCATTGCGCCAGGAGAAGCCTTCCTGGTCGTAGCCGATGTCATGCACGGCCATGCGGGCGAGATGCGCCAGCAGCTCATGCGTCACGCTGCCGGGGCCACGGGTCTCGCCGGCCAGGATGATGCGGTTCGTGGTGACCAGCGTCTCGCAGGCCACGCGGGAATAGGGGTCGGCTTCCAGGAAGGCGTCCAGCACCGTGTCGCTGATGCGGTCCGCGACCTTGTCGGGATGGCCTTCGGAAACGGATTCCGAGGTAAACTGGTATTCGCCCTTGTCGCGCATGGCCTTATCGTCCTCTTGTCGCGATGGCGACCGGCTTGCCCCGGCCTGGCTATCCCCCGGAATTCCGGGCGTGGCTGTTTCGCAGGGGCGGCATAAGGGGTCAAGGGCGCATAGGGACGGGTTTGGCATGCGCGGCCCCAGGGGCTGGCTGTGCCCGCCCGACGCCCGGCCATTCGGCCCCGGCTGCCGGGGCGGCCCCACAAGGACGTGGCGCCGGCCTCAGCCCATGCCCAGCACATGCTTCATGTCGTAGAGGCCCGGCGGCTGGCTGGCGACCCAGCGCGCCGCCCGCACCGCGCCAGTGGCATAGACGCGCCGGTCGAAGGAACGGTGGGTCAGGGCGATCTGCTCCGCCCCCGCGGCGAAGAGCAGGGTATGGTCGCCCACCACCTGCCCTCCCCGCAGCGCCGCGAAGCCGATGGAGCCGGTCCGGCGGGGGCCGGTATGGCCGTCACGGCCGCTCTCGGTGCCGCATTCCTCCAGCGTCGTGCCACGCCCCCGCGCCACCGCCCGGCCCAGGGCGATGGCGGTGCCGGAGGGTGCGTCCACCTTCTGGCGGTGGTGCATCTCGACGATCTCGGCATCATACTGCTCGGGCGGCAGGGCGGCGGCCATGCGCTCGGCCAGGGCGAAGAGCAGGTTCACCCCCGGCGCGAAATTGGCGGCATGGACGATGGGCACGATCTTCGCCGCCTCGGCCACCGCCGCCTCCTGCTCCACCGAGAGCCCGGAGGTGCCAAGCACCAGTGGCCGGCGGTGACTGGCCGCCAGCGCCGCATGCATGGCCGAGGTCTCGGCATGGGTGAAGTCGATCACCACGTCGCTGCCGGCGAACATCGCCCCGGCGTCGCTGAAGAGCACCGCTCCCTCCGCGGCCCCGCCGCGCGCGGTGCCGCCCGAGAGATGCTCCCCGGCCGCCAGGACCTCCTCGGCCAGCAGGCGGCCCATGCGGCCGGAAATGCCGGCGATGCCGATGCGGAGCGTGGTCATGGTGGCTGGCCCTCGGTTGCGGATGCGGGGCGGAAGTGTCGCGGCGGGGGGGCTTCCGTCAAGCCGGGGCGAGGCCGGGCCCGCCGCGCCGGCGGACCCGCAGCGGAGTCCGGGGCGGAGCCGCCCTGGACCACCCTCAGAACGGCCGCACGATCACCATGATGACGATCAGGATCAGCAGCAGCGTCGGCACCTCGTTGGCGATGCGCCAGTAGCGTTCCGAATGCTTCCGCTCATCCCGCTCGAAGCTCTTGCGCGCGACGGCCAGATGGCCGTGGAAGGCGCTCATCAGCAGGAAGCCCAGCATCTTGCCGTGCCACCATCCGGCCGACCAGTCGACGACGCCGGGCGTCAGCACCAGCATGATCCCGAAGATCCAGGCCGCGATCATGGCGGGGTTGATGATGGCGCGCAGCAGGCGGCGCTCCATCACCTTCAGCATCTCGCTGCGCTCCGAGCCCACCGGCGCGGCGGTGTGATAGACGTAGAGGCGCGGCAGGTAGAACATCCCGGCCATCCAGGCGAAGACCGAGATCAGGTGCAGCGCCTTGGTCCAGGGATAGAAGGCGGCGAGCGCGTCGATCGTCATGATGCGATCCCCAGCAGGCGCGGCAGTTCCTCCATGCTGTGGAAGGGCTCGGCGCCCTGGGCCTCCAGCAGCGCGGCGGGGGTCTCATGCGCGAAGCCCAGCACGCGGCAGCCGGCGGCTACCCCGGCGCTGGCGCCCAGCGCGCTGTCCTCCACCACCACGCAGTCGCGCGGATCGGCCCCGCAGGCGGCGGCGGCGGCCAGATACATGTCCGGCGCCGGCTTGGGGTTCGGCACGTCCTGGTAGGAGAAGACGCGGCCTTCGAAGAAAGGCATCAGCTTCAGCCCCTCCAGCTTGGCCTCCAGCTCATCCCGCCCGGAATTGCTGGCGCAGGCCATGGGGATGCCGGCCTCGGCCAGCGCCTTCACCACCGCCATCGCCCCCGGCATGGGCGGCGCGTCTTCCCGCATCCGGCGGGCGATCAGCGCGGAGAGCTCGGCCGGCCATTCCGGCGGCAGCGGCCCCACCTGGCGCTCGATCAGCGGCACCATGTCCGGGATGGAGCGGCCGAGGAAGATGCCCTTGCACTGCTCGACCGTCACGGGCCAGCCGCGCGCGGTCAGGTCCTCGGCGACGATGCCGTTCACCAGCTGCTCGCTGTCGGCCAGCACGCCGTCGCAATCGAAGAGAACGGCGGAGGGGCGTCGGGTCATGCGGGCACCTTCTCGGCACGGGGGGGCTTCACGCCCGTATGCGGGCAGCCGGAATGGACCTTCGGGCACTGCCGCCCGCCCGCGAAGGAGCAGAGCCTGCGGTTGCCCGCCTCCCGCACCCGGCCGACCAGCGCGGCCAGCGCCCGGATGAAGGCGGGGTCGCTGTTCTGGGTGGGGCAGCGGAAATAACCGGGCACGCCCAGCTTATGCGCCAGTTCCTTGTATTCCACATCCAGCTCCACCAGCGTCTCCGAATGCTCGGAGACAAAGGCGATGGGATGGACCAGCACGGCCACGCCGTCGGCGGCCGCCTTGTGCAGCGCCTCCTCCGTCGAGGGGCCCAGCCATTTCTGCGGCGTGACGCGGGACTGGTAGCAGATCTGCCAGTCCAGCCGGTCCGGGGCCAGCCCCCCGGCCTCCAGCGCCTCCACCACGGCGGCGGTGCTGCGCTCCACCTGCCACTGATAAGGGTCGCCCTGCTTCACGATGGTCTCGGGCAGCCCATGGGCGGAGAAGAGGATGCGGAGCCCCTTTCCCGGCGGCAGCTGCGCCCGCGCCTCGTCATGGGCGCGCCGCAGGATGGCGGCGGTGGCGGTGGCGAAGCCCTCGTCGGAATGCCAGCAGCAGAGGGTGCGGGTGGGCAGCGAGAGGCCGACCGAGGCGCAGGCCTCATCCCAGGCCGCCATGGAGGAGCCGGTCGTGGTGGTGGAGAACTGCGGATAGAGCGGCAGCAGCACCACCTCCTCGGCGCCCCAGTCCTTCACGGCCCGCGCGGTGGCCTCGGAGAACGGGTGCCAGTAGCGCATGGCGATGAAGCAGCGCGCCTCCACATCGCCGCCAATCGCGGCCTGCAGGGCGGCGCCCTGCTCCTCCGTCAGAGGCAGCAGCGGGGAGCGGCCGCCGAGGATGGCGTAGTTCTCGCTCGCCGCCTTGGTGCGGCGCCAGGCCACGAAGCGCCCCAGCGGCTGCCGGACGAAGCCGGGCAGGCGCAGGATGGCGGGGTCGGTGAAGAGATTGGTCAGGAAAGGCCGCACCGCCTCAGGGGAATCCGGCCCCCCGAGGTTGAACAGCACGATCGCGAGCTTAGGTCGGGCGGAGGGGGGCTGCATGATGGGGTTGGAGATGCCATCTTAAACCGTGGGGTCAAGGTGCGGCCGCGCTCCGCCTGCCGGATGCTGCCGCGCGGTAACTTGTTCCCAGGCCCCTCCGCCCCTAGGTGGTGAGGCAGACCGGGGTTCCCCCGCTCCCCCATGACCATGAAGAATGATCACCCGATGAACGAGCAGACCACCAATCCCTCCCCCGGGACCGAGACGCCGGAGGCCCCGCAGCAGCCCGCAGATGCCATGGCGCGCATCGCCGAGCTGGAGGCGGAGGTGACGCAGCTGAAGGATCGCTGGCTGCGCTCGGAGGCGGAAATGCAGAACCTGCGCGCCCGCACGAAGCGCGAGGTGGAGGATGCCCGGCAATACGCCGTGCAGAAATTCGCCCGCGACGTGGTGGAGACGGCCGAGAACCTGCGCCGTGGCCTGGACGCCCTGCCCGCCCCCGCCGAGGATGAGCCGGAGCTGCTGACGAAGCTGCGCGGCGGCTTCGAGGGCGTGGAGCGCAACTTCATCACCATCCTGGAGCGCAACGGCGTGGTGAAGCAGGACCCCGCCGGCCAGCCCTTCGACCCCGAACTGCACCAGGCGATGGCGCAGCAGCCGGCGCCGGAAGGCATGGCCGCCGGCACCGTGATCCAGGCCTGGACCCCCGCCTGGACGCTGAACGGCCGCCTGCTGAAGCCCGCCATGGTCGTGGTGGCCGGCGGCGTGTCGGAAACCGCCTGACCCGGCCGGGCCTGAGGCCGCCCCGGCCCGCCCCTGCCGCCTTCCGCCCTGCACAATTTCTGCGCATGGCTGGCCGGCTGGTCTTGTCCGGGGGGCTGCGGGCCAATACATCGGAAACCGAAACCGGCGTTCCTTCACGGGAACGGCCGGCCCCTTCCACCCCATCCGCTACATAGCAAGCCGGGGATGGGCGCGGCGCCTCGATCGGGCCGCCCCCGTCCGCCAGAAGGAGAATTCGGATGAGCAAAGTCATCGGCATCGACCTCGGCACGACCAACAGCTGCGTCGCCATCATGGAAGGCGGCGAGGCCAAGGTGCTGGAGAACGCTGAGGGCGCGCGCACCACGCCGTCCATGGTGGCCTTCACCAAGTCGGGTGAGCGCCTGGTCGGCCAGGCCGCCAAGCGCCAGGCCGTGACCAACCCGAACGACACGCTCTATGCCGTCAAGCGCCTGATCGGCCGCCGTTTCGACGACGCCATGGTCAAGAAGGAAGCGGGCCTCGTCCCCTTCAAGATCATCCGCGCCGACAATGGCGATGCCTGGGTCGAGGCCGGCGGCCAGAAGATGGCGCCGCAGCAGATCAGCGCCAATGTGCTGTCCAAGATGAAGGAAACCGCCGAGAACTACCTCGGCGAGAAGGTGACGCAGGCGGTCATCACCGTCCCCGCCTACTTCAACGACAGCCAGCGCCAGGCCACCAAGGAAGCCGGCGCCATCGCCGGCCTGGAAGTGCTGCGCATCATCAACGAGCCGACGGCGGCCGCCCTCGCCTACGGCCTCGACAAGAAGCACGCCGGCACCATCGCGGTCTATGACCTCGGCGGCGGCACCTTCGACGTCTCCATCCTCGAGATCGGCGACGGCGTCTTCGAGGTGAAGTCCACCAACGGCGACACCTTCCTGGGTGGCGAGGACTTCGACCAGCGCGTGATCGACTACCTGGCCGATGAGTTCAAGAAGGAGAACGGCATCGACCTGCGCGGCGACAAGCTCGCCCTGCAGCGCCTCAAGGAGGCCGCCGAGAAGGCGAAGATCGAGCTGTCCTCGGCCAAGCAGACCGAGATCAACCTGCCCTTCATCACCGCCGACGCGTCCGGCCCGAAGCACCTGGTGCTGCAGCTGACCCGCGCGAAGCTGGAGGCGCTGGTTGACGACCTGGTGCAGCGCACCCTGGAGCCCTGCCGCCAGGCGCTGAAGGATGCCGGCCTCGCCGCCAACGAGGTGGACGAGGTGATCCTGGTCGGCGGCATGACCCGCATGCCCAAGGTCATCGAGGCCGTTAAGAACTTCTTCGGCAAGGACCCCGCCCGGAACGTGAACCCGGACGAGGTGGTCGCCATCGGCGCCGCCATCCAGGGCGGCGTGCTGAAGGGCGATGTCAAGGACGTGCTGCTGCTGGACGTGACCCCGCTGAGCCTGGGCATCGAGACCCTGGGCGGCGTCTTCACCCGGCTGATCGACCGCAACACCACGATCCCGACCAAGAAGTCCCAGACCTTCTCCACCGCCGACGACAACCAGACCGCGGTCACCATCAAGGTGTTCCAGGGTGAGCGCGAGATGGCGGCGGACAACAAGCTGCTGGGCAACTTCGACCTGCAGGGCATCCCGCCGGCCCCGCGCGGCGTGCCGCAGATCGAGGTGACCTTCGACATCGACGCGAACGGCATCGTCTCCGTCTCGGCCAAGGACAAGGCCACCGGCAAGGAGACGCAGATCAAGATCCAGGCCAAGTCCGGCCTGTCCGAGTCCGACATCGAGCGGATGGTGAAGGACGCCGAGGCGCATGCCGAGGAGGACAAGAAGCGCCGCGCCGCGGTCGAGGCCCGCAACCAGCTCGAAGCGCTGATCCACACCACGGAGAAGTCGCTGAGCGAGAACGCGGACAAGATCCCCGAGGCCGAGAAGGGCGAGGCCGAGGCTGCCCTCTCCGCCGCCCGCTCCGCCAAGGACGGCGAGGATCTGGACGCCATCACCAGCGCGACGGAGCGTCTCTCCGCCGCCGCGATGAAGGTCGGCGAGGCGATCTACAAGGCCACCCCGCAGGAGGGCGCCGCCGAGGGCCAGGCCGGTCCGGGCGCCCAGGCCCAGCAGGGCCAGCCGAATGGCGAGAAGGTGGTCGACGCCGAGTTCGAGGAAGTCGACCCGAACAAGAAGAAGCCCAGCTGAGGCGCGGCTTCCTGGTGAATTAAGCGTCGCGCCCGGCTTCCTCGCGGAAGCCGGGCGTAGTCTTATCGACCCTGAAGTGGGGGACTGACCCGGCTATGGCCAAGCGGGATTACTATGAGGTTCTGGGTGTCGCCCAGGGCGCCAGCGAGGATGAGCTGAAGAAGGCTTATCGCAAGCTGGCGATGAAGTACCACCCGGATCGCAACCGGGACGACAAGGGCGCCGAGGCCAAGTTCAAGGAATGCTCCGAGGCCTATGAGGTCCTGAAGGACGCCGAGAAGCGCGCGGCTTATGACCGCTACGGCCATGCCGCCTTCGAGGGTGGCATGGGCGGCGGGGGCGCCGGCGGCGGCAATCCCTTCGGCGGCGGCGGCTTCGAGGATATCTTCGAGCAGATGTTCGGCTTCGGCGGCGGCGCCGGGCGGCAGCGCCAGGGCCAGGCTGCCGGCCGCGGCGCCGACCTGCGCACCGATGTGCAGATCTCGCTGGAAGAGGCCTTCGCCGGCAGCAAGCAGACGGTGCGCGTGCAGACCGGCGTGCAATGCGATGCCTGCAACGGCTCGGGCGCCGAGGGCGGCAGCACGGCGGCGCAGACCTGCGGCACCTGCGGCGGCGCCGGCAAAGTGCGCGCGCAGCAGGGCTTCTTCCTGATCGAGCGCGCCTGCCCCACCTGCGGCGGCACCGGCCGCGTGGTGAAGAACCCCTGCAAGGTCTGCCACGGCGCCGGCCGCGTGCAGCGGGAGCGCACGCTGAACGTGACCATCCCGGCCGGGGTGGAGGACGGTACGCGCATCCGCCTCTCGGGCGAGGGCGAGGCCGGGCTGCGCGGCGCGCCGGCGGGCGATCTCTATGTCGATATCAACATCCAGCAGCACCCGATCTTCCAGCGGGACGGCGCCAATATCTTCGTCCGCGTCCCACTGCGGATGACGCAGGCGGCGCTGGGTGAGGCGGTGGAAGTGCCGGTGATCGATGGCGGCCGCGCGCGCGTCACCATCCCCGCCGGCACCCAGTCCGGCGACCAGTTCCGCCTGCGCGGCAAGGGCTTCTCCGTCCTCCGCTCCGCAGCCCGCGGCGACATGTATGTGCAGGTCGCGGTGGAAACGCCGCAGAACCTCTCGGCCCGCCAGCGCGAGCTGCTGGAGGAATTCGAGGCCGAGGCCAGCGAGCGCGAGAAGAGCAGCCCGGAAAGCGAAGGCTTCTTCGCCAAGGTGCGCGAGTTCTGGGAAGGCCTGGGACGCTGATATCCTGCCGCCCCGCCATGTTCATGGATGAACCCATGGTGCATGGCGGGCAGGATACCGTGGCCGGCCCCCGGTCTGATGGAACGGTCCGGGCGGGTGAAGATGCCGTCCAGGATAGAAGGCCGGAGGGGCGGCATCCTTCCGGTCTGTTTTTCTGCCGGAAATCAGAGAATTTCTTCCTGAACCCCTTGAAGAATCGCCGATTTCCTCTATTTGTGCATTGACGTGGTGGTGGCTGTGACCCTAGCGTTGCGGCGCTTCCCGTCCATGGCGGCATTCCAGGCTTCTGGTCTGGCATTCCGCCACGACTCCCCTCCTTGATCCTCTTCGGGACATTGCCGGCCGCACCCATTCGGGCGCTCGCCGCACATGGGCAGACCCTCTCGGTCGCGCCTTGGGAAGTGTCCCCTGCTCTACGCCGGAACGGAACGCGTCCCGCCCATGCATCTCTCCGAACTCAAGGCCAAAAGCCCCGCTGATCTGCTGGCTTTCGCCGAGTCGCTCCAGATCGAGAACGCCTCCAGCCTGCGCAAGCAGGACATGATGTTCGCCATTCTCAAGCAGCTCGCCGAAAATGAGCAGGCGATTCATGGCGATGGCACGCTGGAGATCCTGCCGGATGGCTTCGGCTTCCTGCGCTCTCCACAGTCCAACTACCTGCCCGGGCCGGATGACATCTATGTCTCCCCCGCCCAGGTGCGCCGCTTCGGCCTGCGCATCGGCGATACGGTGGAAGGCCAGATCCGCGCGCCGAAGGATGGCGAACGCTACTTCGCGCTGCTGAAGGTCAATACCGTCAATTTCGAGCCGCCCGAGGCTCTCCGCCACCGCATCAACTTCGACAACCTCACTCCGCTTTATCCGACACGCCGGCTGAAGATGGAGAACGAGAATGCCGAGCCACCGCCGAAGGGCATGCAGAAGGACAACACGCCGCGCGTGATTGACCTCGTCGCCCCCATCGGCATGGGCCAGCGCGCACTGGTGGTGGCGCCGCCGCGCACCGGCAAGACCGTGATGCTGCAGAACATCGCCCGCAGCATCAGCGCCAACCACCCCGACGTCTTCCTGATCGTGCTGCTGATCGATGAGCGGCCCGAGGAAGTCACCGACATGGCCCGCACCGTCCGCGGTGAGGTCGTGGCCTCCACCTTCGACGAGCCGGCGACCCGCCACGTGCAGGTCACGGAGATGGTGCTGGAGAAGGCCAAGCGGCTGGTCGAGCACAAGCGCGACGTGGTCATCCTGCTCGACTCCATCACCCGCCTGGGCCGCGCCTACAACTCCGTCGTGCCCTCCTCGGGCAAGGTGCTGACGGGTGGCGTGGATGCCAATGCGCTGCAGCGGCCGAAGCGCTTCTTCGGCGCCGCCCGCAACATCGAGGAAGGCGGCAGCCTCACCATCATCGCCACCGCGCTGATCGATACCGGCAGCCGCATGGACGAGGTGATCTTCGAGGAGTTCAAGGGCACGGGTAACTCCGAGCTCATCCTCGACCGCAAGCTCTCCGACAAGCGCGTCTTCCCGGCCATCGACATCACCAAATCCGGCACCCGCAAGGAAGAAGTGCTGGTGGACCGCGCCACGCTGTCCAAGATGTGGGTGCTGCGCCGCATCCTGAACCCGATGGGCACGCAGGACGCGATGGAGTTCCTGTTGGACAAGCTGAAATACAGCAAGACCAACCAGGACTTCTTCGACGCGATGAATACCTGAACACGACAAGGGGGCCGGAAGGCCCCCTTTTCCGTTCAGCTCATGGCCAGGCCAGCGGGCGCAGCCGCAGCAGCGGAATCCGCGCGGCGCTGAGCGCGCCTTCCTCCAGCGTCACCGGCAGTTCGATCACCGGCGCACCGCCACCGGCATCCAGCCGCGTCAACAGCGGCAGGATGCGGCGGGCCATGGCGGCGGTGCGCGGCGGCACCAGCCCGGCATCGGCCATGGCATCCAGCGTCTCGCCCGGATTCGCCACGCGCAGGGTGCCGGCACCGCTGGGCTGCAGCGCATCATCCAGTGCCAGCGTGGCGGCGGCGCTGGCGGCCATGCTGCCCCAGCGCAACGTCATCCCCTGCACCTCCACCCATCCACCTGCGTCGCGCCAGGCGGCCGCGCGCTGCCGGATGGGGCCGAACCCATCCAGCCTGCCATGCAGCAGGGCCTGCAGCGTGGTCTCCTCGATCTTCGGCCCCAGCGGCTGATTGCCCGGCAGCGCCAGGCCGCGCAGCCGGGCGGTCATGGCCGTGGCATCCGGGCCGCTGGCATCGAAAGCGGCCTGCAGATGGTCCAGCCCGATCGGGCCGGCGGGGCTTTCCAGCCGCAGCGCAGTGCCCTCCAGCACCCCGGCCAGGGGCGGAGCGCTGCCATCCAGCGTCAGCACGGCCGAGAGCGACCCCGCCTGCAACGGCATGGGCGGTCCGCCCAGCGAAATCTGCTGCGCGCCCTCCGGCTCCAATCGCAGCCGGTCGTGATGCTCTGGCGTGACGGACAGGCGCAGCGCCTCCGCCCGCCATTCCAGCCCCTCCGCGGCCAGTCGCATGGCGGGCAGGCGCAGCGTGGCGGCGAAAGGCCAGCCAGCGCGCTCGGGGGCGCCGTATTCCACCTGCCAGCCCTGGGCCCGTCGCAGCGCCGCCCAGTTCTCCAGCGCCGCCTGCAACTGACCGCTCATCCACCACAGCAAGGCGGCATGCGCCCCGGCCAGCAGCAGCAGCGGAACCAGCACCGCCAGGAGGATATGTCTCCTCCGCCACCGGCGCCGCGGAGGGGCACCGGGTGGCGGGGATGAGGTCACGGCCAGCGCCGCTTGGGTCTGGAGTCTCACGGCAGCCGGTATAGCGCCGGATTCGTCAGGGCGCATGTCCGCATGCCCATATCGGCCCCGAGGGGAATCATGCTTTATCCCCGGAGGTGAAGGCCAGGGCTGCCGCGCCGCAAACTATCCACAAGAGCTTTGAGTCTTCCCTGTGCTGTTCAGGACACGCCTGCCCTTTGTACCACACCATTTCCGTTTAGCTAATGATTTCAATCACTTGGTAGAAAACAAGCACAGGCACAACCATTCCCGGGCCAGACGAATCAAGGAGTCGCAGGCCTTTAGAGGGCATTCTTCGGGGCGGACGCCAAGGCTGTTCTCCACTTATCCCACAGAATTATCCACAGGCACGGGATAATCATCAGGCAGCAGCCGCAGGCTCTCCGTCTCGATCGCTTCTTCCATCCGCGCCAGCAGGGCGGCACGGGGCAAGCCCATCGGCAGAGGCGGCAACAGGGCCACCGTCAGGGTGCCCGGGCGCTTGGCGAAGGCCCGCCGGCCCCAGAACAGGCCGCTATCCGTGGCCGCCGGGATGATCGGCCGCCCCACCGCCGCGCCCAGCGCCACCACCCCGGGCTGATAGGACACGCGCTGGCCGGGGCTGGTGCGGGTGCCCTCCGGGAAGATGATGATCTGCGAGCCCTCGGCGGCGGCCGCGGCGGCCTCCCGCACCATCTGCTTCAGGGCGCGGGCGCCGCCGGCCCGGTCCACCGCCACCGCGCCATATTTCCGCGCGACCGTTCCCCAGACCGGGATCCGCAGCAGCTCCTTCTTCAGCACATAGACGGGGTCCGGCAGCAGGGCGAGCCAGATGATGGTGTCGAAGGCCGACTGGTGCTTGGCGGCGATCACTGCCGGACCGGTCGGCAGGTATTCCCGCCCCGTCACCCGGACGCGGATGCCGCAGACCACCCGCAGCAGCCAGAGCATCAGATGCGCCCACCCCTGCGCATGGCGGCGCGTGAGGCGGCGCGGGAAGGGCAGCAGCAACAGGCCCAGCAGCACCGCCCCGGCCGTGACGCCAAAGAACAACAGGTTGAACAGGGCCGAGCGCAGCAGCGTCAGCAGGCCCGGGGGGGCGTCATGGGGTGCGGTCATTGTCGCGGGAAGTCGCTCTTGATGGCGGAGAGGCCAAGGGCGGCCCCGATCAGCTTGATATATTCACGTAGCAGCAGACCCGGCCTCGCCCCCGCCGCCTGTACGGGATGCGGCACCAGCGCCACGTCCGGCAGGTTGCGGCGCAGTTCCAGCAGCGCGCGGGGCATGTGATAGCCGGCCGTGACCACCCGGAGCGAGTCGATCTCCTTCTCCCGCGCCCAGATGGCGATCTCCTGCCCATTGCCGCGCGTGCTGGCGGCCAGCCGCCCCAGGGTGATGGCCGGGGTCGCCACCCCCGGCGGCGCGCCGCGCACCGGCGGCGGCTCGGGCTCGGCGCCCGGCAGCAGGGCGGGGGCGATATTGTTGGTGCGCGCCAGGTCGGCCAGTTCCGCGCCACGGCTGACGCCCGAGACCATCAGGTGCCGGGCATAGCCCTGGGACAGCAGCCGCAGCCCGACCTCCACCCGCTCCGGCCCGCCGGTCAGCACGGCGATGCCATCGGTATGGCGCAACGGCATCTCCGGCCGCGCCCGGCTCTGGCCCAGGAAAAAGGCGAAACCCGCCAGCAGGGCCAGGGCGGGAATGCCCGCCAGCCACCACCACCGCTTCACGGCAGCCGCCGCAGCCAGCGCCGCACGCTATACTGGGCGGTGGCCCAGCCGATGCCCCCCGCCACGGGCGGCAGCAGCGCCAGGTCCAGCCAGGGGAGCGCCGCCAGGGGCACCTCCCCGCCCGTGAAGGGAGCGGCGAGGGAGGAGAGCGCCACCAGCGCCGGCACTGCCAGCGCCGCCCCCGCCAGCGCGCCACCCGCCGCCAGCAGCCCGATACGGCGGGCGAAGCGGCCGGCGATGTCGCGCTGCGTGGCGCCGAGGTCGTGGAAGATCTCGATCGCCTCGCGCCGCGCGGCGATGCCGGCGCGCGTTGCCACCGCCACCACAGCCACTGCCACGCCCACCACCAGCCCCAGCACCGCCAGCGCCACGCCCTGCACGCTGCTGGCCAGCGCCGCCAGCCGCGCCACCCAGACGCCATGCGCCTCCAGCTCGGCCCCCGGCACCGCCTCGGCCAGCCGGGCGGCCAGCGGAGAGGGATCGATATCCGGGTTGAACAGCTTCAGCTCCATCACCGCCGGCAGCGGCAGGGCGGCCATGCCGTCATCCACAGCCGCACCCAGCCAGGGCCGCAGCAGGGCACGCATCCGTTCCGGGCTGACGGCCTCGGCGCTTTCCACCTCCGGCATGGCGCGCATCACGGCCAGCGCCTGGTCCATGCGGTTGGCCTGCTCGGGCGGCAGTTGCACCGTCACGGCGGCGGCGGCGCCGGCCTGCCAGCGGTGGCGCAGCGCCTCGGCGCCCCGGCTGCCGGCCAGGGCCAGCGCGGCCAGCAGCGCCATGGCCGCCACCAGCCCCGGCAGCAGCCGGTCGGAAAGCGCGCGCCGCAGCCCCAGCGGGTCGCGCGCATAGCGGACATGCCTAGCCATGATGCAGGATCCGCCCGGCTTCCAGCACCAGGGAGGGCGCGGGGAAATTCGCCACCAGCTCCTCGCTGTGGGTGGCGACGACAACGGTGGTACCCAGGCGGTTCATCTCCGTCAGCAAGGCCAGCAGCCGCCGCGCCTGATACGAATCGAGGTTGCCCGTGGGTTCATCGGCCACCAGCAGCTGCGGGCGCGTCACCACGGCGCGGGCGATGGCGACGCGCTGCTGCTCGCCACCCGAAAGCTGCTGCGGCAGGGAGGTTTCCTTTCCCGCCAGCCCGACCCAGCGCAGGATCTCCGTCACGTCCGGCCGCGCGCTCGACTCGGAGCGGCCGGCAAGACGCAGCGGCAGGGCGACATTGTCGAAGGCCGAAAGATACGGCAGCAGCCGGAAATCCTGGAAGACCACGCCGATGCGCCGCCGCAGCGCCGGCAGCTGGGCCCGGCGGTCGGCCCGCACCGACATGCCCAGCACCTCCAGCGTGCCGCGCGTCGGCAGCTGCGCCAGATGCATCAGCCGCAGCAGCGAGGACTTGCCCGCGCCCGAGGCCCCCAGCAGCCAGGTGAAACTTCCCTCCGGCAGCGTGAAGGTCAGGTCGGATAAGGCTTCCGGCCCCTCGCCCCCGTTCGGGGCGGGGTAGCGCAGGCCGACGGCGGTAAAGCGGACCATGGGGCAGGGAAATGCCACGGCACGGCCTGACATGCCACCCGCGGGTGAAGGAAGGCACAGAGGGCGATGCATCGGGCTTGCGGCGCGCCACCGGCTTGGCCATAGCAATCATTATGCGGATCGAATGCCCCGCCTGCGCCGCCGTCTACGAAGTGCCGGACCAGCTGCTGGCCCCGAAGGGCCTGGTGGCGCCGCGCCCGGTGCGCTGCCTGCGCTGCGGCAATGAATGGCAACCGGCCGCGGCGCCGGAGGGCTCCGCCCCGCCCGCCGCCCCGCCACCATCCGCCGCCCCGCTGCCGGCGCGTTCCGTGCCCCCCCCGCCGCGCCAGCCCCCCATCCCGCGGGAGGCCAGCCTGGCGCGCGAGGCTCTCCTGCCACGCGGGGCAGCATCGCCGCCCGCGCCCCTGCAGGCCGGCCACGCGCCGGCACGGGCGACTCAGGGCCGCGGCATCGTGGCGCCGCTGCTGGCCTGGCTGCTCTCCCTCGCCCTGCTCGCCGCCGCCGCCCTGCTGCTGTGGCGGTACCGGGACGCCGTGGTGGCGGCCTGGCCACCGGCCGCTCGGCTCTATGGCATGCTAAGCCTGTAGCGACGGCGCGAAGGACATAATATTCCACGTCACCGCCGACACGCGCATGATCCTCGCCTTTATGATGCGGCAGATGCAGGATCATTCGCGCGATACCTTCCGCGCCCGATCCGGATGTCCTAAGACCGAAGGCACATACGCCTGCTTCGGGAGAACGCCATGAACCGCCGCGCCTTGCTCGGCGCCGCCGCCACCGCTGCGCCGGCCGCCCTGACCCTCGCCACGCCGGCCCTGGCGCAATCGGCGCCGGAGGTGCGCTGGCGCCTGACCAGCGCCTTCCCGCGCAACCTGGACATTCTCTGGGGCGCGCCGGAATTCATCGCCCGCCGCGTGGCCGCGCTGACCGACAACAAGTTCCAGATCCGCAATTTCCCGGCGGGCGAGATCGTCGGCACCGCCCAGGCGCTGGACGCGGTGCAGGCCGGCACGATCGAGGCCGCGCACACCGCGCCCTATTACTACACCGGCAAGGACGCCACCTTCGCCTTCCACACGGCGGTGCCCTTCGGCCTGAACACCCGCATGTCGAATGCCTGGTACCGCCATGGCGGCGGGCGCGAGCTCGCGCAGGAACTCTTCCGCGGCTACAACATCGTCAGCTTCCCGGCCGGCGACACGGGTGCGCAGATGGGCGGCTGGTTCCGCAAGGAAATCAAGTCCATCGCTGACATCCAGGGCCTGAAGTTCCGCATCGCCGGCATCGCGGGCGAGGTCTTCGCCAAGATGGGCGCGGTGCCGACCCAGGTGGCCCCGGCCGATATCTATCCGGCGCTGGAGCGTGGCTCGATCGACGCCGTCGAATTCGTCGGCCCCTATGACGACGAGAAGCTCGGCCTCAATCGCGTCGCCCCCTACTACTACTTCCCCGGCTTCTGGGAAGCCGGCGCGAGGCTGCATTTCATGGCCAACCAGGCCGCCTTCGACGCCCTGCCCGCCGCCTACAAGATGGCGCTGGAGACCGCCTGCGCCGATGCTGATGCCGACATGACCGCGCGCTACGACGCCGGCAACCCGATGGCCCTGCGCCGGCTGATCGCCGGCGGCGCCCAGCTGCGCGCCTGGCCGCGCGAGGTGATGGCCGCCGCCTGGAAGGCGACCCACGTGCTCTACGAGGAGACCAGCGACAGGAACCCCATGTTCAAGAAGACCTGGGAGTCCTACCGCAAGTTCCGCGACGACGAATACGCCTGGTTCCGCGTCGCCGAGAACTCCTACGACAACTTCGCCTTCACGGCCGCCCAGACCGTCAAGTGACGCCACCGGAGGCCGGCGCCGCTATCGCCGGTTTCAGATGACATCCAGGCCAGCCGGCGCTAACCGGCTGGCCTGTTTTCGTTCCAGCCCCTTCCCGTTCCCGACAGGATTTCCGCATGGATGCCTTGCTGTTGCTCTCCGCTCTCCTGATGGGTGTGGTGGAGGGGCTGACCGAGTTCCTGCCCATTTCCTCGACCGGACACCTGATCCTGCTGGCCGAGCTGCTGGACTTCGAGGGCCCGCCCGGCAAGACCTTCGAGATCACCATCCAGCTCGGCGCCGTCCTCGCCGTCATCTGGGTCTTCCGGGACACGCTGCTCCGCATGGCCATGGGCATGTGGCGGCGCGGATCGGCCGAATACTACACGGCGGTCAACCTGCTGCTGGCCTTCCTGCCGGCCATGATGTTCGGCGCCACGCTGCATGGCTACATCACCAACCTGCTCTTCACGCCGCTGGTGGTGGCCATCGCCCTGATCCTGGGCGGCATCGTCATCATCGCCATCGAGCGCATGCGCCCCGCGCCCTCCATCCATTCCATCCCCGAGATCGGGCCGCTGGCGGCCCTGCTGATCGGCCTGGGCCAGGCGCTGGCGATGATCCCCGGCACCAGCCGCTCCGGCGCCACCATCATCTCCGCCCTGCTGGTGGGGGTGGACCGCAAGGTGGCGGCCGAGTTCAGCTTCCTGCTGGCCATCCCCACCATGGTCGCGGCCACCGCCTTCAGCCTGTTCAAGGCGCGGAACGAGCTGGACTTCTCCGCCGCCGGCGTCATCGCTCTGGGCTTCGTGGCGGCCTTCGTCGTCGCCCTGGTGGTGGTGCGCTGGCTGCTGGCCGTCATCAGCCGCATCGGCTTCACACCCTTCGGCTGGTACCGCATCGCGCTCGGCGCGGTCATCCTGGTCTGGCTGGCCCTGCGGCCGGCGGGCGCGTGACGCGGCCGGAGGGGCCCGGCCCCTCCGGACCACCAGCGGGAGGTGGCCAAGGGGCCTAGCCCCTGCGCGCAGGCCGATTGACAGTCAATTTTCCGCCAGTTTCTATCGCCATAACGCGCGGCAGGACCGGGCGTGCCGCCTTCCCGCCCCGGACTGCCCAGGAGCCTCGCGATGTCAGGTCCTCATCCCACCCGCCGCTGGCTGGCGCGCGCCGTGCTGGGTGGCGCCGCGTTGCAGGCCACCGGCTGGCTGGAGGCCGTGCTGGGCCAGGGCGCGCGGGCGGAAGGTCCGGGCACGCTGCGCATCGGGCTGGCGGCGCTCAACACCACGCTGGATCCGCATTTCCAGAGCAGCGCCCCCAACAATGCCGTGGCCAGCCATATCTTCGACGCGCTGGTCACCAATGACGCGAGATCGGCCTCCCGGCCCGGGCTCGCGGAATCCTGGCGGCTACTGGACGACACGCGCTGGGAATTCCATCTGCGCCGCACCGCCTTCACGGACGGGCGGGAATTCTCGGCGGAGGATGCCATCGTCTCGCTGCAGCGGGCCAATGACCTGCCCAGCACCGCCCCCCTCCGCATCTATACCCGCGGCATCAGGAACATGGTGGCCACAGGGCCGCGCAGGCTGCTGATCGAGACCAGGGAACCCGACCCGCTGCTGCTGAACGCGCTCAGCCGCATCCGCATCATCAGCGCCGGCCACCGGGACGCGCCGACCACCGAGTTCAACAACGGCAATGCCGCCATCGGCACCGGCGCGCTGGTGCTGGAGGAATACGAGCCGGGCAGCCACCTGCGCCTGTCGCGCAACGACGGCTGGTGGGGCGGCAGGCTGCCCTGGGAGGCGGTGGAGCTGCGCCTGATCGCCGATGCCGACGCGCGGCTGGCGGCGCTGCTCTCGGGCGAACTGGACATCATCGAGGCCGTGCCGCCCGGCGGCGCGGCGCGGGTGAAGGCCGGGAGCGGCTTCCACCTGGTCCGCGGCATCTCCAGCCGCTTCGTCTATCTCGCCATGGACCAGAAGCGGGATGTCTCCCCCTTCATCACGGACCACGACGGCCAGCCGCTGGCGCGGAACCCGCTGAAGGACCGGCGCGTGCGGCAGGCGCTCTCCATGGCCATCGACCGGAAGGCCCTGGTGGAGCAGGTGATGGAAGGCGATGCCGTCATCGCCAGCCAGTTCCTGCCCCCCGGCGGCGCCGGCATCGCGGAGGGGTTGTCTCCCGTGCCCTTCGATCCCGCCAGGGCGCAGGCGCTGCTGGCCGAGGCCGGCTACCCCGAAGGCTTCCGCCTTACCCTGCACGGCCCCGGCGACCGCTACGTGAACGCCACCGGGCTCATGCAGGCGGTGGCGCGGATGCTGACGCGCGTCGGCATCCAGGCACAGGCCGAGACGATGCCCTGGGCCACCTATTCCCAGCGCAATGCCGGCGCCGGGTTCAGCATGTCGCTGGCCGCCTGGAGCGTGAACACGGGCGAGACCTCCAGCCCGCTGAGGGCGCTGCTCGCCACCCATGACCGCAAGGCCGGCATGGGTGCCAGCAATGCCGGCCGCTACTCGAACCCCGAGCTGGACGCGCTGCTGCGGCAGGCGCTGCGGAACATGGAGGATGGCGCGCGCAACACGCTGCTGGCCCGGGCCTGCGAGATCGCCTTCACCGACCACGCGCTGCTGCCGCTGCATCATGAGGTCTCGGCCTGGGCGGCACGGCGGGGCGCCGCCTATGAGGCGCGGGCGGACCAGCACACCCTGGCCATGGGCGCCAGCCGCACCGGCTGAGGCGCGCGCCTAACCCAATCTTAAGCCCTGTGCCCGACCCTTCCGGCCATTGAGACCGGAGGCATCGGCATGCGTATCCGCACTTTCTTCCTGGCCTGTTTCTGCGGCGTGGCGGTGCCGGGGGCCATCGCCTCCGCCTGGCTCTCCGGCACCTCCTGGAGCGCCTGGCAACGGGCGGAGGGAGCCATCCTGGCCACCCGCGCCACCGCCGCCGCCCAGCGGGCGCAGACGGCGATCGGCGTGGAGGTCGGCTCCTATGCCTCCCTGCTGCGGCTGGAGGCGCCGGACCTCATGCCCCTGCGGAGCCAGTCCCCCGAGACCGACCGTCTGCTGGCCGAGGCCGAGCGCCGCCTCTCCGCCATCGGCCTTCCCGCCGCGCGGGTGCGGGAGGTGAAGGATCGCGTCGCCACCCTGCGGGCGCAGGTGATGGACGCGCTGGCCCAGCCCCTGGCGCGGCGCGACGCCGGCCTGCCGAACATCACGCAGACGCTCCGCAACCAGGGGGCCGACAGCCTGGCCCGGCTGGGCGAGGACGCGGCGCGGCAGGTGGCGGACCTGGCCCCCGCCGCCAGCCAGGCGGTGGAGATCGCCACCGCCGTGATGGACCTGCGCGACCATGCCGGGCGCCGCAACACCGTCGTCTCCGCCTGGCTGGGCGGCATGCCCGTGACGCAGGAGCAGTTGGAACTGGCGCATCAGCAGACCGGACGGATCGAGCAGGCCTGGTCCACCGCCAGCCGGCTGGCGGCCGCCATGCCGGACCGCCCGGCGCTGCAGGCGGCGCTGCGCCACCAGCGCGAGACCTATCTGGCCCAGGCCGAGAAACGCTGGCGCGAGATGATGGCGCTGGCGCGGGGCGGGCTGAACGGTGGCAATGTCACCTGGCCCGTGGCGGTGGTGCCCTTCCGCGCCTGGTCCACCCCCGCCCAGGCGGAGATCCTGCTGCTGCGCGATGCCGCGCTGGACCAGGCGCAGGAGATGGTGGAGGTCGCCGGAAGCGAGGCAAAGGTCATGCTGGCCGAGGCGCTGCTCCTGGTGCTGCTGATCTGCGGGCCGGCGGCGGCCTCGGCGATCCTGCTGCTGCGCCGCGTGGTGCAGCCGCTGCGGGCGCTGACCGGCAGCGTGACGCGCATCGCCGGCGGCGAGCTGGAACTCGCCGTGCCCGGCCGGGACCGGCGGGACGAGCTGGGCGAGATGGCGCAGGCGGTGGAGACGCTGCGCGCCGGCTCGCTGGAGCGGCGGGAGATGGCGGCGGCGCAGCAGGAGAGCCAGCGCCTGCAGATCGAGCGCGCCCGGCGCGTCGATACCCTGCTGCGGGAATTCGAGGCGGAGACGGCCAGCGCGCTGCGCGCCGTGGCCTCGGCGGCGTCGGAGATGGACGCCACCGCCGGCGGCATGGCGGAGATCGCCACATCCGGCAATGCCCGCGCCGCCTCGGTGGCCGGGGCCTCGCAGCAGGCCAGCGGCAATGTGCAGACCGTGGCGGCGGCGGCCGAGGAGCTTTCGGCCAGCATCGCCGAGGTGGCGCGGCAGGTGCGCGACAGCGCCGCCCGGGCGCAGCAGGCCTCCGAGGCCGCGCAGAACACCGACCGCACCGTGCGCGGGCTGTCGGAGGCGGCAGGGCGGATCGGCGATGTGGTGCAGCTGATCACCGGTATCGCCAGCCAGACCAACCTGCTGGCCCTGAACGCCACCATCGAGGCCGCGCGAGCTGGCGAGAGCGGCAAGGGCTTCGCGGTCGTGGCGGGCGAGGTGAAGTCGCTCGCCAGCCAGACCGCCCGCGCCACCGAGGAGATCGGCCAGCAGATCGCCGCCATGCAGGCGGAGACGGAGCGGACGGTGCAGGCCATGGGCGACATCGCCCGCATGATCCGCGAGCTGAACGACGCCACGGGGCTGGTGGCCGAGGCCGCCGGGCAGCAGGCGGAGGCGACGCGGGAGATCGGTCATGCCGTGGCCCAGGCGGCGGCGGGGACGGAGGAAGCCTCCCGCCATGCCACCGGCGTCAGCGAGGATGCCGAGCGCACCGGCCGCGCCGCCGGCGATGTGCGCGGCGCGGCCGGGGAGCTGGCGCGCCAGGCGGAGGGGCTACGCGGCAAGATGGATGGCTTCCTGGCCGCGTTGCGGGCGGCCTGAGGCCCGGCCGCACGCTCAGCTTTGCCGCAGCCCCGCCAGTTCCTGCAGGCAGGCGGCCTCGGTGCGCCGCTCCGCCCCCGCCGCCCGGGCCGTCGCGTAGGTGACGCGCAGGCCGGACCCGGCGGGGGCCGTGCCCGCCCGGCCGGAGTCGCGGTAGAACATCACGTCCAGGTGGCAGAAGGGGCTCTGGTAGAGCCAGATCTCGGCATCCCCTTCCTGCCGCCGCAGCCGCGGGGCGCCCAGCAGGCGCAGCAGCGCGGCGGGGGGCTGGCCCAATAGCTGGGCCGCCTGGGTGGGAACCCCGCTCAGTGCGGGCATGGCGACCATGCTGGCCTCCATATCGCCTTCCCGCGCCACGAGAGGCGCGTTCAGCGGCCGCATGCCGGCGAGGTTGGCGCGGTAACTGGCCAGCACCTCATCCAGCACGGCCTGACGCTCCAGGGCAGGGTCCTGGGCGCAGGCCGCCAGCAGGCAGGCCAGCAGCAGGGGCAGCAGCGGGGTGCAGGGCATGTCGGTCGGGATAACCCGCGCCGCAGACATGGAAAAGGGCGGGACGCCGGTGCGGCCCGCCCTTTTTCTTCAGCACGGAGCTTGAAGAAGCTCAGTTCATCTGGTCGGCGTCGCTGGAAGCCAGCGGCATGGGCTGGCGCGGCGCCGGGCCATTGTCGCCCAGCATCTCCATGCGGCCGGAGACCTGGCCGCCTTCCTCCACCTGCAGCCGGCGGCAGCGGGCGACGCCCAGAACCTTGCCGGTGCCGCGGATGATCAGGCTGCCGCGCACCGTCAGCGTACCGTCGAAGATGCCGGCGATCTCGGCGTCATCCACCTCGACCTCGCCCTTGAAGACACCGGAATGGCTGATCACCAGCTCGGCCGCGTGCAGCATCTGGCTCTCGATCGTGCCTTCGACCACCAGCCGCTCGGCATCCGTCACGGTGCCCTGCAGGCTGATGCCCTTGCCGACCACCATGGAGCGGCGGTCGGGCGCCGGAGCCGGGCGGGGGCTGCCCCCGGCCGGGGTATAGGGGCTCGCGCCGCCCATCGAGGGGGGGCGGGGCGGCACGCCAATACCGGCGGGCTGTCCGGGCTTCGACGGCAGGTTCATGGCGGAGGCCTCCTTGCTGGGCGCGGGGCGGAAGGGCGGAACGGCGAGATCAGGGTCGCGGGCCACCGGGACGGTGGTCGGCTCCCCCCCTTCCGGAAGGCCGGACGGAGCTCCCTGTGTGGGCGTGGGTTCCTCGCGGCGGCGGCGAAAGACGGACATGGGCGCTCCCCCTCTGCTCGGCTGCATGCCGGCTCCCGTGCCGGCGGCACGGGCGAAATCAGCCTGGCCGCGCGGGCTGCGGGCGCGCGCGGTTTCACCCTGGGGCTATCACGCGGCATGGCGGGCGGACAACCGGGTCAGCCCCCCTGCTCCGTGAATTTTTTCAGGGACTTCCTTACGGGCGCGGATAGCGGCGGGTGCCAAGCAACCCCAGGTGAAAGCCTGAGCTTGACACTTACCCGAAACGATCCCGCAGGCCCACCGGAAGCGGCGCTGCCCCCTGGCCGGGCCGCCGGGCGGCTGCTATCGGCGGAAGCTCATCCGCGGCAAGGTTCCCCCACATGGCAGCACCCACCCTCGATATCCTCGGCATCGGCAACGCCATCGTGGACGTGCTGGCGCGGGCGGATGACGGCTTCCTGGCCCGGCATGGCATGACGCGCGGCGCCATGGCGCTGATCGACGCCGCGCAGGCCGGGGCGATCTATGACGCCATGGGGCCGGGGATCGAGAGCAGCGGCGGCTCGGCCGGCAATACCTGCGCCGTGGCGGCCGGGCTGGGCGCCAGGGTCGGCTTCCTGGGCAAGGTGGCGGACGACCTGCTGGGCCAGGCCTTCGCGCATGACATCCGCGCGGCCGGGGTGGAGTTCCCCGGCGCCCCGCTGTCGGGTGGCGCCCCCACCGCGCGCTGCCTGATCCTGGTCTCGCCTGACGGGCAGCGGACCATGAACACCTATCTCGGCGCCTGCGTCACCTTCGGCGAAGCCGATGTGGAGGAGACGATGGTGGCCCGCGCCGCCGTCACCTACCTGGAAGGCTATCTCTTCGACCCGCCGGCGGCCCAGGCGGCCTTCCGCCGCGCGGCGCGGCTGGCCCATGCGGCGGGCCGGCAGGTGGCGCTCAGCCTCTCCGACGCCTTCTGCGTCGGCCGCCACCGCGAGGCCTTCCGCGCCTTCGTGGCGGAGGAGACGGACATCCTCTTCGCCAACGAGACCGAGATCCTCAGCCTCTACGAGACCGACAGCTTCGAGCAGGCCATGGAGCGCGCCCGCGCCGATGTCGGCATCGCCGCGCTGACGCGCAGCGAGCGGGGCAGCGTCATCCTGGCCGGCGGGGAGACCGTGACGGTGAAGGCCGAGCCCGCGAAGGTGGTGGACACCACCGGCGCCGGCGACGCCTATGCCGCCGGCTTCCTGGCCGCGCTGACGCGCGGGCTGCCGCTGGCCGAATGCGGCCGCTGGGGCTCCGTCGCGGCAGCCGAGGTGATCGGCCATTTCGGTGCCCGGCCCCAGGCGGACCTGAAGGCGCTGATCGGCGCCTGACGCCATGGCCCTGCCGCTCGCCGCGGGGGTGGATGCCTTCGCCGCCACCTTCGGCATGATCGGCCTGGGCGTGCTGCTGCGGCGGACCCTGCTGCCGGATGCCGCCGTCTGGGCCGGGCTGGAGAGGCTGGTCTTCTTCGTGCTGCTGCCGGCGCTGCTGATCGTCGCCATCGGCACACTGGACCTAGCCAACCTGCCGCTGGGCGGGATGGCGGCGGTGATCTGGGGCACGCTGGCGCTGGGCACGGCGGGCAGCGTGCTGATGGCCCGCGCGCTGGGGCATGGGCATGCCGCCATGACCTCGGTGCTGCAAGGCGGTATCCGCTACAACAACCTCCTCGCCTTCGCCATCACGGGCGCGGTGCTGGGGCCGCCGGGTATCGCCATGGGCGGCATCGCCACCGGGCTGATCGTGCCCTTCGTGCAGGTGGTCGTCACGGTCGCCCTGACGCTGGGCCGCGCCACCAAGCCCAGCCCGCTGCGCCTGCTGCGGCAGATCGCGCTGAACCCGCTGCTGCTGGCCTGCGCCATCGGCTTCCTGCTGGCGCTCGCGGGCGGGGTGCCGCCGGGGGCCTCGGGGCTGCTGCGCGGGCTCTCCCAGGCCAGCCTCGCCACCGGGCTGCTCTGCGTCGGCGCGGCGCTGACGCCCGGCGCGCTGACCGACCGGATGCCCACCCAGGCCCTGACCGCCGGCTTCAAGCTGCTGCTGATGCCGGCCATCGCCCTGGGGCTGGCAATGCTGACGGGGCTGGAGACGCTGGCGGCGGCCACCGCCATCCTCTTCATGGCGCAGCCCACCGCCTCCACCGCCTATGTGCAAGCCCGCGCCATGGGGGGCGACGCGCCGCTGATGGCGGCCATGATCACCAGCCAGCACCTGCTGGCGCTGGCCACCCTGCCGCTCTGGGCGCTGCTGCTGACCGGCTGAGGCGGCGCGCTCAGGCCAGGCGGGCGTCCAGCCAGCGCAGGATGCGCACCAGGATTTCCTGGTTGTTGTCGTCCATCATCGGCATGTGGCTATTGCCGTGGATGCCCTCGGCCGGCAGGTCCAGCCAGTCTGCCCGGCCGCCCTGCCCCGTCAGGGCCTCGGCGAAATCCATGCAGCGCCGGGACACGCCGCGCCAATGCGCCGAATGCTCCCGGTAGTCGCCCATCACCATCAGGGTCGGGATGCCGCGCAGCGCGGCGGGGTCGGCGAAGCCGGTCGGCTCCACCGCCACCATGGCACGCACCAGCCCCGGCGCCGCCGCGGCGGCGCGGAAGGCGGGCTCACCACCCTGGCTGTGGCAGAGCAGGATGCAGGGGCCGACACGCCGCAGCACCGCGCCCAGCGAGGCTGCCGCGACATCCCCCAGCGTAGTCCAGCGCGGCACGAAGCCGCGCGCGAAAGCCTCCAGCGCCGCCACGGGAAAGCGCTGGCCGGGAAAGGCCTGCCGTCGGCCATCGGCATCCGTCTCGCCGAAGCGGAAGCGGGTCCAGCTTTCCTCGATGGTGCGCAGGATCGGCTCGCCCGGCCAGATTCCGGGCACCGGGCACCAGCCCGCCCGGCCGCGCTCGGCATTGTCCACCACATGCACTTCGAGCCCTGCGGCCAGCAGCCCATGCAGCCAGCCCGGACGCCCGTCCGGCGTGGTCTCCCACATGGTGCCGGACATGCCGCCGCCATGCATCAGCACGACAGGCGGCAGGCCGCGGCGCGCGGCCGGGGTGAAATACTGCACATAGGCATGCTCGATCGCGAGCATGCCGTTGGGATCGTGCCGGTAGCTCGTGGTGCTGGTGAACTGCAGTTCCCGCACCGGCTCGCCGCTGATCTCCACCACCCGGCCGCCAGCGGTGTAGGAGCCGAAACCGGCGAGTCGGAATTCCGGCATGGCCGCCGTCGCCTGACGGTCAGTTGGCAACAATGTTGCGCTCTTTGATGATGGCGCCCCACTTCACCACATCGCCGGCGATGAACTCACCGAGCCTGTCGCGGCCACCGCCGATGACATCGACCCCCAGTTCCTTCATGCGCGCGGCCACGGCGGGGTCGTGCAGCGCGGCGTCGAAGGCGGCATTCAGCTTCTGCAGCACCGGCTCCGGCGTGCCGGCGGGGGCCAGGATGCCGAACCAGGGGGTCACCACCAGGTCGGGAATGCCGGCCTCGGCCGAGGTCGGGATCTCCGGCGCCGCGGCCGAGCGCGCGGTCTGCGCCACCAGCAGCGGGCGGATCTGGCCGGTTTTGATATTCGGCAGCGCGGCAGGCAGGTTATCGAAATAGAGCTGCACGCGATTGGCCAGCAGATCCGCCGTCACCTGCCCGGCGCCGCGATAGGGCACATGCGTGACCTCGATCCCCGCCAGCTGGTTCAGCAGTTCGCTGGCCAGATGCGGGGAGGAGCCGACGCCGGAGGAGGCATAGTTGACCGACTCCTTCTTCGCCAGCGCGACGAATTCCGCGAAGGTCCGCACCGGCAGCGCTGCCGGCACCACCATCACGCTCGGCACCGTGCCGATCATGATGACGGGCGCGAAGTCGCGCTGGATGTCATAGGCGGGACTGGCGTAGAGACTGCCGGCGGTCGAGCAGGAAAAGGCGCAGACCAGCAGCGTATGGCCATCGGCCTGGGCGCGGGCGACCATCTGGCCACCGATATTGCCGCCGGCACCGGCGCGGTTGTCCAGCACGAAAGGCTGCTCCATCTGCCGGCCGACATGGTCGGTCAGCAGCCGCGCCAGGATGTCCGGCGTGCCGCCGGCCGCATAGGGCACCACCAGCGTCACCGGCCGGCTGGGGAAGTTCTGCGCCTGGGCCGGCTGCACGAGCCCGGCCAGACCGGCCGTTGCCAGCAGCCCGGCCAACAGGCCGCCGAAGCGTGAGATGCGCGATCTGGACATGGTCATTTTCCCTCTGCGCGCCCTACCCGGCGCCGCCGCGGCCGGCTTGCCCGGCGGACCAGAGCTAGCGAAGGGGAAAGCGATTGAAAAATAGGATTTCTCACCGCCGGTGATAGGCTGCGCTTATGTCTCTTCCCCCCATCTCCCTCCGGCAGCTCCGTGCCTTCGCGGCGGTCGCCCGCCTCGGCAGCTTCCGCCGCGCGGCCGAGGAGCTGAACCTGTCCCAGCCCGCGCTCAGCCAGGCGGTGCGGCTGTTGGAGACCGAGACCGGCGCCATGCTGCTGGAGCGGAACACCCGCGGCGTGACCCTCACCGAAGCCGGGCGGCAGATGCTCTCCACCTGCGAAAGCGTGCTGCAATCGCTGGAATTCACCGTCGCCTCCCTGCGGCGGAACGGAGCGGAGGAGGCCGCGCGGCTGCGTATCGCCGCCCTCCCCTCCATCGCGCGGCAGATCGTGGTGCCGGCCTACCGCCACTTCCGCGCCGGCAGCGCCACGGCCGCGCTCTTCATCCGGGACGCGGTGGGGGAGGAGGTGATCCGCATGGTCCGCGCCGGTGAGGTCGATTTCGGTCTGGCAACCCTGCCGCGCCAGGGCACCGAGCTGATCGTCCATCCGCTGCTGCGCTCGCCGATGCGGGTGGTGGTGGCGCCTGGCCATCCTTTCGCCGCCACCGGCGCGACCTGGCGGGAGCTGGCGGAGGAGCGCTTCATCTTCGTCGGCCGCAGCTCCGCCACCTATGAGATCACCGCCTCCGCCTTCCGCGCTGCCGGACGCTTCCCGCGCTATTTCATCGAGACCCAGACGGCCGAGACCGCCGCCTGCATGGCGGCCGAGGGTATCGGCGTGACGGTGCTGCATGCCCGCAATCTCGATGAGATGGCGCATTACGGCTTTGCCCAGGCAGCGGTGCGGGAGCCTGACTGCGCGCTGGAGATCGCCCTGGTGCGTCCCGTGGGGCGCATGCTGGCGCCGGCCTCCCTCGCCTTCTGGGATTTCCTGGCGCGACGGAGCACGCCCGAAGCCAGCCCCGCGTTTCCCTGAACCCTGTCGCGCTCCCGCATGCTGGCGCGATCCGCCGCCACGCCTCATGATATGCGCGGGCATGCCATGGGGTGCGTGCCATCCGCAAAGGATGATGGAGTATGCTGGGACGGCGCGATTTCGCCCGTGGTCTCGTCTCTGGGGCGCTGCTCGGCGCCGCGCTGCCGGCTGGCGGCGCGATGGCGCAGGCCGCCCCCTGGCCGGACCGTGCGCCGCGCTGGGTGGTGGGCTATCCCCCCGGCGGGCCCAGCGACACCTTCGCCCGCCTGATCGCCAGCTTCATCAGCCCGCATCTGGGCTTCAACATGATCGTCGAGAACCGCCCCGGCGGCGGCGCCGTGCTGGCCAGCGAGACCGTCGCCCGCAGCGCGCCGGACGGCTACACGCTGCTGCATGCCGACAATGGCAACCTTGTCTACAACCCCGCGCTCTATGGCCGCCTGCCCTATGACCCCGACAGGGACCTGACGGGCGTCGGCTTCATCGGCCGCTTTCCGCTCTTCCTGGTGGTGCGGCCGGAAAGCCCGGTGCAGACCCTGGCGGATTATATCGCCGCCTCAAGGCAGCGGGTGCCCACCTATGGCTCGCCCGCCGTCGCCTCCCCCCACCACCTGGCGATGGAGATGCTGAAGCGCCGCGCCGGCTTCGAGGCGACGCATGTGCCCTATCGCGGCGGCCCGGCGGCCATGCAGGACCTGCTGAACGGCACGGTGGACAGCGTGCTGATCGACTGCGCCACCGGCATCCCCTTCCTGCGCGACGGCAAGGCGCGCGGGCTGGTCGTGCTGTCCGAGACGCGCTCGGCACAGGCGCCGCAGGTGCCCACCACGGCGGAGGCGGGGGTGGCTGATGCGGTGGCCTTCGGCTGGCAGGCCATGTCCGCCCCCGCCGGCACGCCCCAGGCCGCCATCGACCGGCTGAATGCCGAGATGAACGCCGCCATGGCCTCGGCCGAGATGCAGGCCCGCGTCGCCGGCCTGGGCGTGGAGACCACGCCCTGGACGCCCGCGCAGCTCAATGCCTTCGTGGCCGCCGAGAATGCCCAGTGGCGCCCGCTGATCCGCGAGCTGGGCATCCGGCTGGACAGCTGATCCCGCGCGGGCTGGCGGAGCAGCGGATCGTGAGTTCGTTCGGGCCGGTCATCGGGGCGAAGAGGTGAAGGTCTGCGGACGGCGGGACTCGAACCCGCACTCCCCGGGGGGAACCAGATTTTAAGTCTGCTGCGTCTACCGTTCCGCCACGTCCGCATCTGGTGGAGCGGTTCTGCCACAGCATGGGCCCGGGCCAAAGGGGCTCCGCCCCATTCGATGCCCCGCCGGAGGCGGAAACTCCGCCCCGGATTCGCTTCGAGCCTTATCCGAAGCTGGGAAGCGCGGCGCAATGCGCCAGACAAATGGGTCCGCGGCGCCGCCGTCACCCTGGTGGCCCTTCAGGGCGCAGCGCCCCTGGCGCTTCACCCCACCGGCAGCCGCACCACGAAGCGCGCGCCGATGACCTTGCCGCTCTCGTTCCGGCGGTTCTCCGCGCTGATCCGCCCGCCCAGGCCCTCGACAATCTGCCGGCTGATGGAAAGGCCGAGGCCGGAATGCTGCCCGAAGCTCTCGCTGGTCGGGCGCTCCGTGTAGAAACGGTCGAAGATGCCTTCCAGCTTGGCTTCCGGGATGCCGGGGCCTTCGTCCTCGATGGTGAATTCCATCATCGCGCCGGTCTGCCGCGCCCGCACCCAGACCGTGCCCTTGGGCGGGGAGAAGGAGACGGCATTGCCCAGCAGGTTGCGGAAGACCTGCACGATGCGCCCCTCCACGCCGCGCACCACCAGGGGCACGGGCGCCGCGTCCAGCACCATAACGGGGTCCTCTTCCTCGTCGCGCGTGGTGTTGTGCAGATCCACGAGGGCCGAGAGGATCGGCGCCACATCCACCGGTTCCGAGACGGTGCGGGAGAGTTCGGCATCGACGCGGGAGGAATCGGCGATATCGCCGATCAGGCGGTCCATCCGCACCGCGTCCTCGGCGATGATGGAGAGCAGGCGCTTCTGCTGGTCCGGCTTCTCCACGCGCAGCAGGGTCTCCAGCGCGGAGCGCACGCTGGTCAGCGGATTGCGCAGCTCATGCGCCACATCGGCGGCGAAGCGCTCGTTCTGGTCGATGCGCGCCCAGAGCGCGGTGGCGGAGGATTGCAGGTCCCGCGCCAGGATGCCGATCTCGTCCGTCCGCGCCAGCAATGCGGTGGGGACGGAGCCGGCGCGGCCCTTGCCCTGGCGCATGGCGGCGGCGGCGCCGGCCAGCGCCAGGATGGGCGATGCGATGGTGCGGGAGAGATAGAGCGAGGCCGCCACCGTCAGCAGCAGCGCCAGGATGAAAAGGCCAAGAACGGACGTGCGGATTTCCAGCAGGCGCTGGTCCACTTCCCGCGCCTCGCGCGTCAGCAGCACGATGCCGATGCTCTGGCTGCCGCGCCGCGCGGGCTCGGCGACGGAGACCAGCAGCCGGCCTTCCCGCGTGCGGCGGATATAGGGGCGGACGCCGCCTTCCAGGGCTAGACGCAGCTCCTCCCGCCGGTCGGGGCCGAGTTCGGGCTGCCAGTCGAAGCTCGGCGCATCCGGCGCGACATCGACATGGATGTCGTCGCTCCGCCGCGCGCCGAAGAGCGAGCGCGGCAGGATTGTCACGAGCCGGTCGTAGAAGCGGCCGATACCGCCTGCGAAGAGGCCCTGCGGCTTCGGCGGGGTCAGCGGCTCGGTGATGATGGCGCCGCCCTGCCCCTCCCGCACGCGGCTGTCGGCCACCAGCAGGCCGGAGGTGTCGAAGAGCTTGGCCTGGGTATTGGCGGAGGGCTCCACCAGCCGGCGCAGCAGCGGGCGCGCGCTATCGGGCACCAGCACGGCACGGTCGTCCTGCAGCCGCACCGCCGCCTCGGCGATGCCGGCGGCATAGATGCGGGCCTGGGTCCGCAGGCCTTCCACCTCGGCCGAGAGGAGGCCGGTCTGATACTGGTCGAGATAGAGGACCGAGGCCGCCAGCAGCGCCGGCGCGACCATGTTGACCAGCAGGATGCGGCGCAGCAGCGGCGACACGCGCCGCCGCTCCCGCTGCGGGCGGATCTGCGGCAGGACGGCGGCTGCGCCGCTGGCGTCGGGCATGTCTCGATCCTCGGGGGGAGCCCTCAGGCTTCCTTGTAGCGGTAGCCGATTCCGTAGAGCGTCTCGATCATGTTGAAGTCGTCATCCACCTGACGGAACTTCTTGCGCACGCGCTTCACGTGGCTGTCGATGGTGCGGTCGTCCACGTAGATGTTCTCGCCATAGGCGGCGTCGATCAGCTGGTCGCGGTTCTTCACCATGCCCGGCCGCTGCGCCAGCGCCTTGACCAGCAGGAATTCCGTGACGGTCAGCTGCACCTGCTGGCCCTTCCAGGTGCAGGTATGCTTGGTCTCGTCCAGCACCAGGTCGCCGCGGGAGATGACGCCGGTGGGCGGCGCGCCGCTGCCCTCGGCGCGGCCGGCCTCGTTGCGGCGCAGCAGGGCGCGGATGCGCTCCAGCAGCAGGCGCTGGCTGAAGGGCTTGGTGATGTAGTCGTCGGCGCCGAGGCGCAGGCCCATCAGCTGGTCCAGCTCCTCGTCCTTTGAGGTGAGGAAGATGACCGGCAGCGAGGAGCGCTGGCGCAGGCGCTGCAGCAGTTCCATGCCGTCCATGCGCGGCATCTTGATGTCCAGCACGGCCAGGTCGACAGGGCGGGCCAGCAGGCCCTGCAGCGCGCTCTCACCGTCGGTATAGGTGCGCACCTGGAAACCCTCCGCCTCCAGCGTCATGGAAACGGAGGTGAGGATGTTTCGGTCGTCATCGACCAGGGCAATGGTGGCGGGCATAGTCGGGCGGGGCTCCCCCAAGAGAATGTGATCGCGCGGGCATCCCAGGCTCTGAAGGCCAGTATCGCGACCGAATGTGGCGCAAGCCGGGCCAGATGCAGAACACAACGCGGCATAAGGCAGTTCGGCGCCGAGTGGAACCACGGGTGTTCGGGCAGGCGGCTCCAGTCATCGTATGATCATACCGCAACACATACGTTGACGCGCTTCATGCCGCCGCCCTAGCGTCGCGCCGATGTCGTCCAGGTGAGAGATGGAGCGGCCTCAACCCTCTGGCTACTGCCCCGGCGGACCCCCTCCGGAGGAAAAGCGCCATATGGAGACAATCGCGCTGATGACCGCGAATATCGCCGCCCTTGCCGGCACCGGCGTCGCCACGACGGCGGAGCTTCATGCCAATCTGACGGCCCCGGGCCTCTATACCCATGCGCTGCGCCGTGGCGAGGGCCGCCTGTCGGCCGATGGTGCCTTCATCGCCGTCACCGGCCAGCACACCGGCCGTTCCGTCGCCGACAAGTTCGTGGCCGATGACCCGGAAGTCTCCCAGGAAATCTGGTGGGGCAAGGTCAACCGGAAGCTCGACCCCGCCAAGTTCGAATCCTTCACCGCGGATGTGCGCGCCTGGCTGGGCACGCAGAAGGAACTCTTCACCCAGGACCTCTATGCCGGCGCCGATCCCGCGCACCGCATCAAGGTCCGCCTGGTGACGACCAATGCCTGGCACGCGCTCTTCGCCCGCAACATGTTCATCCGCCCGCCGGTGGAGGATCTGGCCGGGTTCGAGCCGGATTACGTCATCCTGCACGCGCCGGAGATGGAAGCGAAGCCGGAGCATGGCGGCCGCCCGGACTCCACCACGCTGATCGCGCTCTCCTTCGCCAGGAAGGTGATCGCCATCGCCGGCACCAGCTATGCCGGCGAGATCAAGAAGTCGATCTTCACGGTGATGAACTGGCTGCTGCCGGCCAAGGGCGTGCTGCCGATGCACTGCTCCGCCAATGTGGGCAAGGATGGCGACACCGCGCTGTTCTTCGGCCTCTCCGGCACCGGCAAGACCACGCTGTCTTCCGACCCCGAGCGCGCGCTGATCGGCGATGACGAGCACGGCTGGTCCGACAAGGGCGTCTTCAATTTCGAGGGCGGCTGCTACGCCAAGGTCATCAAGCTCTCCCAGGAAGCCGAGCCGCAGATCTGGAACGCCTCCCACCGCTTCGGCACGGTGCTGGAGAATGTCATCGCGGATGAGCGCGGCAATCTCGACCTCGACGACGGCTCGCTGACCGAGAACACCCGCTCCTGCTACCCGATCGAGTTCATCCCGAACACGGCGCCGGGTGGCATGGCCGGGCTGCCGAAGAACGTGGTGATGCTGACCGCCGATGCCTTCGGCGTGCTGCCGCCGATCGCCAAGCTGACCCCGGCGCAGGCGATGTACCACTTCCTCTCCGGCTACACCGCCAAGGTGGCGGGCACCGAGAAGGGCCTGGGCAAGGAGCCGCAGGCCACCTTCTCCACCTGCTTCGGCGCCCCTTTCCTGCCGCGCCACCCGGAAACCTACGGCAAGATGCTGGCCGAACTGATCGGCAAGCATGGCGCCCAGGTCTGGCTGGTGAACACGGGCTGGACCGGCGGCAGCTATGGCACGGGCCACCGGATGTCCATCAAGCACACCCGCGCCCTGCTGCGCGCGGCGCTGGATGGCAGCCTGGCCAACGCCACCTTCGTGACGGACCCGTTCTTCGGCCTCGCCGTGCCGCAGGATGTGCCGGGCGTGCCGGCTGAGGTGCTGAACCCCCGCGAGTCCTGGGCTGACAAGGCGTCCTATGACAAGACGGCCAAGCATCTGGTCTCCCTGTTCGAGAAGAACTTCGAGACCTTCGCCAGCGGCGTCAGCGAGGATGTGAAGAAGGCAGCGCTGAAGAGCGCGGCCTGAGACCGACCTGGCCGGGAGGGGTGACCGCCCCTCCCGGCCACCTCCGGCGGCCATGTTCCCGGACAAGGCGCAGCGCGGTTCGCGCGCCCGGGAGATGACCGCTGCCTCTGCTCTCCTTCGACGAAGCCGAGTGCCGCCTGCGCGTGAAGCGGGCGCATGGATGCTGGTGGTTGGCTGGCCGATCTGCGCGCCTGGGGGGTTAAGGCCCGTCCTGGAGCTGCTGGTCCGCCCGAGCTTCCGGCCGCTCCGGTGCCCTTCCTGACCTCCTCCGTCGGGATAACGTGACCGGCGCCTCCTATTCGCGAGGCCGAGGCCGCGAAGGCGCAGCCGCCGGGCGGGCGGAGCGTTATGAAGCCATGCGCATGAGGTTCTTCCCGCCCCCTTCCGATGCAGGGGCCGGTGGCACGGGCATGCTGCCCGCCCGGCTTCTGGCGCCTCTGGCGCGGCCGGTGAAGCAGGCCATCGCCGCCGAGGTCGCCGGCATCTTCAACGACCGCGCGCGCGGCGAGAAGCCTGTGCGGCGGCGCCCTGACGGGCTCTTCGGCCCCCGGACAGTCGCCTGGCGCGTGCATGGTGACGTGGTCGCGATGATGGTGGGCGGCATCGCCGCTCTGCTGCTGCAGATGCTGCACCCGGCAGTGCTGGCGGGCGTCTGGGACCATTCCAACTTCCGCGCCGATATGCATGGCCGCCTGCGCCGCACCGCGCGCTTCATCGCCCTGACCACCTATGGCGGGCGGGAGGAGGCGGAAGCGGTGATCGCCCGTGTCCGCGCCATCCATGAGCGGGTGACTGGCCACCTGGCCGATGGCAGCCCCTATGCCGCCAGCGACCCCGCCCTGCTGAGCTGGGTGCATGTGACGGAGACCACCTGCTTCCTGGAGAGTTGGATCCGCTATGCCGAGCCAGACATGCCCCTGGCGGACCAGGACCGTTATTTTACCGAGGTGGCCCAGGTCGCCGAGGCGCTGGGCGCCGCTCCGGTGCCGCACAGCCGGCTGGAGGCACAGCGGCTGATGGCTGCCATGCGGCCAGAGCTGCTCTGCGATGCCCGCACGCGGGAGGTAGCGGGGCTGGTGCTGAACCGGCGCGCCTCCAACCGCCTGATCGAGCCCTTGCAGAACCTGACCATGGAAGCGGCGATCGACCTGCTGCCGGGCTGGGCGCGCCGTATGCACGGGCTGCCCGCGCCGGGGCTGCGCCTGCCGCTGATCCGCGCCGGCACGCGGAGCATGGCCCGCACCCTGCGCTGGAGCTTCGAGCGGCCGGTGGGGAGCTGACCCTGGGTTTCTCTTGGTAAAAAAATTTGACTGGCCTTGGGCCGGATCGGCCCGATATGCTCCGCCATGGAACAGTTCACTAGCCTCTCCCCGGCCACGGCGCTCAAGACCGATATTCATACCCACCTGACCGGCGCGCCACGTTCCGCTGAACTCATCCGACTGGGATTGCTGCACGACCTGCCATACCCGGCGGCCATGCTGCGGCTGGCCGGCATCCCCCTGCCAGACGGCATCCGGCTGGTCGAGGAGGATACCCGCATCCTGCCGGGCGGGATCGCCGCCCCGGCGCGTGGCTCGCCCATGATTCCCCTCCGCTCGCTGCCCCCGCGCAGCCTCGCCCTGCTGGAAGCGGCGATGGAAATGCCCCGGCGGCCCGCCGATGGCAGCGGCCCCGACCCCTTCCTGCTGCTGGAGCGCGCCTATTCCGTGCGGCGTCCCCTCGGCGCCCATCCGGCGCTGCTGGCGGGCATCCTGGAATCGGTCGCGGCGGATGCCCGGCAGGACGGCGTGCGGCATATCGAGCTCAGCGCCAGCGCGCCGCTGACGGAAGATGGGGAAGCCTGGATGCAGGCGGCGGAGCGGGCGGCCCGCGCCACCCTGGCTTCGCAGGGGGTGCGTATCCTTTTCCTTGCCACCGTGAACCGCCACGCCCCGCCCGAGGCTATCACCCGCGCCCTCGCCCGGCTTGATGAGATGATGGCCGGGCATCCCCTCCTGGCCGGCCTCGACATCGCTGGGCACGAGACCAACCCGACAGGCGACTTCATGCCGGCGGTGGCGGCCTGGGCCGCGACGCGCGTCCGGCAGGGGCTGCCGGCCATCGTCCGGGTCCATGCGGGGGAGACGCCCTGCCACCCCGGCAATGTCCGCATGGCCCTGGAAGGCTTCCGCGAGGCGGGGCTGCCACCCGGCATGGGGCGGATCGGGCATGCGCTCTACGGCGTCGGGCGGCGGGAGGTGGCGCTGGCGCGGGAGATCGGCGCCGTCGTGGAAATGGGCATCGGCTCCAACCGCGCGCTGGGCTATCGCAGCGGGCCGGGGCGCAGCGGCGGCGGCGGGCGGCTGGCGCGGCTGATCTCGGCGGGGGTGCCGACGGTGCTGGGCACCGATGGGCACGGGATCTACGGCACCTCCCCCGCGCGGGAAGCGGTGCGGGCGCTGCGGGATGGCGCCAGCGCGGCGGTGATGGCCGAGGTGGCGCGGCATGAGGCGGACCACCTGCGGCGGGTGGCGGCGGCCTTTCCGGCTGTGGCCTGACAAGGAAAGGGCCGGGGGAAGGAATTCCCCCGGCACCCCCATCTTTTTTCTGCGGTTTCGGACCGTGGTGTGCGGTCCTGGGGGGAGAGGCTGTGCTCTCCCCCGCGCGGGTCAGACCGCGCCGCCCTTGCGGCCGGCCATGGCGCCAAGGCGCAGGCGCAGCGCGTTCAGCTTGATGAAGCCCTGGGCGTCGAACTGGTCGTAGGCGCCCTGGTCGTCCTCGAAGGTGACGTGCTTCATGGAATACAGGCTGTTCGGGGACTGGCGGCCCGTCACGATGGTGTTGCCCTTGTAGAGCTTCAGGCGGACGGTGCCGCTGACGCTCTTCTGGCTCTCATCCACCATCGCCTGGATCATGCGGCGCTCGGGCGCGAACCAGAAGCCGTTGTAGATCAGTTCGGCATACTTCGGCATCAGGCTGTCCTTGAGGTGCGCCACCTCACGGTCCAGGGTGATGCTCTCGATCGCACGGTGCGCGACGTAGAGGATGGTGCCGCCCGGGGTTTCGTAGCAGCCGCGGGACTTCATGCCGACGAAGCGGTTCTCCACCAGGTCCAGGCGGCCGATGCCATTGGCCTTGCCCAGCTCATTAAGCTTGGTCAGCAGCGTGGCGGGGGACATGCGCTCCCCATTGATGGCCACGGAGTCGCCACGCTCGAACTCGATGGTGATCTCGGTCGCGACATCGGGCGCGTCCTCGGGGCGGATGGTGCGCTGCCAGACGATCTCCGGCGGCTCGTCCCAGGGCTCCTCCAGGATCTTGCCCTCGGAGCTGCTGTGCAGGAGGTTGGCGTCGACGCTGAAGGGGGCCTCGCCGCGCTTGTCCTTGGCGATGGGGATCTGGTTCGCCTCGGCGAATTCCAGCAGCTTGGTGCGGCTGGTGAGGTCCCATTCGCGCCAGGGGGCGATGACCTTCACGTCCGGCTTCAGGGAATAATAGCCGATCTCGAACCGGACCTGGTCGTTGCCCTTGCCGGTGGCGCCGTGGGAGACGGCGTCCGCCCCCACCTGCTCCGCGATCTCGATCTGCCGCTTGGCGATGAGGGGGCGGGCGATGGAGGTGCCCAGCAGGTACTGGCCCTCATACAAGGCATTCGCGCGGAACATGGGGAAGACGAAGTCCCGCGTGAATTCCTCGCGCAGGTCGTCGATGAAGATATTCTCTTCCTTGATGCCGAGCAGGCGGGCCTTGTCGCGTGCCGGGCCCAGCTCCTCACCCTGGCCCAGGTCGGCGGTGAAGGTCACCACCTCACACTGGTAGGTGGTCTGCAGCCATTTCAGGATGACGGAGGTGTCCAGCCCGCCGGAATAGGCGAGGACCACCTTCTTCACGTCTTTCACCGCCATTGCGCCGGGTTCCTTTTCCCAAGGGGAGAATTCCGCGTGGGTTTGCCGCAGGCGCGCGGTGCGAGCAAGGCGGTCATACCCATGCCAGACGCACGGAACGCGGGATACTGGCCCGGCCGAGGGCATTGCGGGCCAGGCGGAGGAGGCTGCGGAGGGCATCCGGCGCCCAACGGGGGTTGAGCGGCAGGCGGTGGAGGGTTTCGGACAAAAGGGGGTCCGGCAGCAGCCAGGGCGGGCCGTTCAGGGCCGCGCGCAGGTTGAGGCGGCGGATGAGGACCAGCAGCGGCAGGCCACCCAGGCGCGCGGCGCGGCGGCAGGCGCGGCAAATGCTGTGTTCCAGCGCCCTCAGCGGGTGGCCCAGCGGGGCGGCGGCGAGGGCGCGCAGCAGGCGGTGCCAGAAGCCATCATGCACCAGGCGGCGGAAGAAGCGAGCGACGGTTTCGGGGCGGCCGAAGCGTTCCGGCAGGTACTTCCACGGGTCGCCGGGCTGGTGGGCGAGGTGGAAGATGGCGTCCAGGCGCTGGCGGAGGTCCGCCGTGCGGCGTCCTTGGGGTGCAAGAGTCGGGAGAAAGGGTTGGAGGGCGGTCCAGGCGGGATCAGAGAGCGGGGTCCAGCGGGTAAAGATGGTGAGGCTGGACATTAGGCTCACTCCGACGGGGCGAACAAGGGTATGAGGAATTTATTCCTTTTGTCAAGGATTAGCAAGCTTTCGGAGCCTCTGCTCAGGTCCACTCTGCGCCCTTCCTAGACACCTAAGGTGGTCATAGCAGCACCAGAAGCGGGCTCATCAGCCGATGAGTAAGTTAGACTAAAAGGTAAAGGCGGCCTGTGCGATGTCTGCTACCCTTTCTCAATTAATGAATATTAGATATAACTCTGATCCACATTTATTTCTACTTTGGCTCCCACAGTAAAAAAATCTATCTTAATTTTAGCTCATCTTACAATGCCGTTCGACTTTCTGTTTAACGTGAAAATAGAGTATCATCAAAGCAGTTCGAAAAATTTGATGGGCGATTGACCCCTAACTAACCCGTTAATCAAAGGGTTTTCCTCCATATAGTCACCTCGTTTGCGAGAGAAGAGGTGATCCATCCAGAAGATCGATTCGTAAACATCGAATGCCTCCGGCGCCGTTATCTTATATTTCGCGGGAGCAGGGTGCCCACCTTTGAGGTAGGTATCGCCCTCCATAAGAGCCTTAGCTGTAGCTACAGGCTTCCCGTTTTGCATATGAAAGCGGATCGGCGTAACTCCGATTCTTTGATTGCTATCAGTAACACTCCAGCCAAACCCATGGAAATGCATGAGTGCATGGGGAAGAGGTAGCTCGCGTTGCTCGTACGTGACAAACAACTCAGGATTTAAGTACATCTCAGGGTGGGAGAGAAACCTACTAACGGCCAACGCCTGCCAAGCTAGGAATTGCTGTAGGAATTTTGACAGATTCTTCATCTGTGCGGAATCGCGAAGAGAATTCCAAGTTTGCGATATGGATGCCTCAACTGAGTGCGCAAAGCGAAGATTTTGATACACCATTTCCTCAAGATTCGCTTTGATGGTTCTTCCCGTAAGGGCGGATTCCCAGTCGTCGAGAGTGTTCAAGCCGATGGCGTCCTCCTTGGGAAAGCCTCGTTGCTGGAGTTTAGAGTAGAGCCAGTCCAGGCGAATCGAAGGATGAAATGACCAATCCGCCTCCTCGAATTCGCGAACTGGCTTTTGGCGTGGTGGTGAGGGTCCAAGCAACGACCAAACTGAAGCCGCGGTCGGACCAACCAGCATTCGTTTTTCGTTCGCAAACCAGCCACTTACGATTTGAAGCAAAGCGTTTGAGTAAGTAGTTTTACCCCTTATAAAAGAGGCCAACAAATCTCGAGATGCCTTATGAGAATGCATCTGTGCAGCGGCTATGAGTTGCACGTTTATTGCGGGAATTTCAAAGATTTCCCACGGTTCCGCGTGGACAATCTTTGTTCTGGCAGGTCTGGAGGACCAGCAGTCAATTGTGTCGTAGACATCTTTTATAATTACAAGGTAAAGTTCTATTTCGGCTCTCGCCGAATCATTATAACCACCTCCAGGTGCATCTATGCTTGCTTGGGAAAGAAATTCCGCCAGAGTTTTCTCCGGGTCAGGATGCCATTCGAAAGCCCCTGAACTCGGAGTCTGCGCAAGATTTGGGATAACTGGCATGGGAACTGTCCGAACTGGATGTTCGTTCCCAATTAAGAAGGCCGCAAAGGGGTCCATATCTTTGCGGGTGTTCGGTGGCATTTCAAGCCATCGACACAGAGGCACCGGGAATATGTTGCTTCCGGACAATACAGCTAGCGGAACCAAACTCGGCAACAATCGAGTGAAATTCAAATATGCAGAAATTTTCTTTCTGAGGAGTGATGAGTAGTATGGGCTAAGTAAGCTGTCCCAAAAATGACGATTTTCATGCTCAAACACCGTAGATGTAATCAGCCGTTCTAAATAATCCTTACCGCCTCTGGCTTTGCGGGCAGCCGGGTCTGTATAACAGTCCATAAAATAGTGTAGAGAGGCGGCATCAGAAAAATGGAACTGTAGCCCCAAAAATCGCGGATCCACACCTCCCTTCGGCGCCCTCATGCTATTTAGAGGATACTGTTCAACATTTCTTTCACCTCATGCTCAGTCAACGACTGAGAATACTCTAGAGGCTGTTATGAACCACTCATAACATGCTGGATCTGCTCGGCCTTCCGCAGGTAGGTCCGCTGGGGAAGGCCAGCAAAATCAGTTCTCTAGCACCAGGTTCATAACAGCCTCTAGCTTCACCATTCCCTTAGGCGTCTTGATCGTCATCATAACCTTCGGATTTTCACGGGCAGCTCCTCTTATGTAGTTGAAGAGATACTTCGGCGCAGAAGCGAGCCAGACTCCGCTGCGTACCACCGCCAGAATAGCTGCAAGGTCCCCTAAAGTCGGATCGAAATTGAGAGTATCTCCTTCGTCCAAACTTTCTCCCGTGCGCACAGGTCCTTCACTCTGCGACTGCATAAACTCCATGATGCTGCTGAGAGTGGCTTCATTACTGGTAATCTTAACCTGAATCGGAAAATCTGCCATTTAGGGTACCCCAGATCTGAGAGCCCGTTTGAGAATGCTGCGGGTGAGGTGTTCAGGCGTCCTCGCGTGCCCAGATGGGCTGGATGTGGACCAAGGAACATCGCGCACGGCAGGCTGGCTTTGAGCGGCGCCGCTACCCGACCGATCTGACGGATCAGGAATGGCGGGTTATTCGGCCTCTGCTGCCGCCCAGCAGCACCCGCGGCAGGCGGCCAGGCGTTGACCTGCGCGAGGTGCTGAACGCGATCCGCTACCTGGCACGGGCCGGGTGTGGCTGGCGCATGCTGCCGGTCCATTTCGGACCATGGCAGACGATCTATTGGTGGTTCCGGCGGCTCGCACGACGGTTCCTGTTCGCCACTCTGCACAACATCGCGCTGATGCTGGATCGTGAGCGGGTGGGGCGCGAGGCCAGCCCTTCCGCCGGGGTTCTGGACAGCCAGACGGTCAAGTCGCCCCAAGCACTGGGCGGCGGCGGCTTTGATGCCGCCAAGCGCCTCAAGGGCCGCAAGCGCCACATTGCGGTCGACACTGATGGCCGCCTGCTGATGGTCAACCTAACGACGGCCGACGTGCAGGATGCTTCCGGGGCGGAGCAGATCGTCAAGGCGATCCGCAAGCGCTGGCCCTGGTTGAAGCACCTCTTTGCCGACGGCGCCTATGACCGCGGCAAGCTGATGAGCGCTGCCGCCTTCCATGACTTCGTCATCGAGGTGGTGCGCAAGCTGACGGACCAGCAAGGCTTCCAGGTGCTGCCACGCCGCTGGGTGGTGGAGAGAACCTTTGGCTGGATGACCCGCTGGCGCCGCCTGGTCCGCGACTATGAACGCCGCTGCGACGTCTCCGAAGCCATGATCCACGTCAGCATGGGCGCGCTCCTCGTCCGGCGCATTGCTCACCCATGACCATTCTCAAACGGGCTCTGAAATCGCAACGTAAGGTCAGCTTAGTTCAAGCCGGCTCATTTCACCTGTCAAGGCCAGAGCTCGGGTCGCCAGCGCAGCCTGAGATCGAACTGCACTTCTGACGAAGGTGGGCCACCAAGCTATGGGCTTGTAGCCCAAAGGAAGCCGAGACGCTCATCACCTCTCAGATCCACCGCAGTGCCTTCTAAGCTATACTTGGGCCGAACTTGCTGAGAACTGGTCACGCAGATGGACATCTCTAAATACCTCTTCAACGCGACTCCGCGCGCGCCACAAGCCTTTGAATTTCGTTGGCTTAGAATCTGTGCTCGGAAGGTGTTCAGATGGTCCGCATTTGTGAGTTTAGGCTTGCAAGCTGCCAGTCCGTTTACGGCCAGGATTAACCCTTTGGATACCTCACCTAAACCGTCGCAGGTCCAGGAGGCTCAGCCTCCTGGCGGATAGGGGTCCGGGGGAAGGTGGCACCTTCCCCTGGCCGGGTGCCGCAAGCGCGACCTACCCCGGCCGCACCAGCAGGGTCATGCCTTGCACGGCGATGACCTCGACCCGCGCGCCGGGCTCGGCTTCCGCTGTCAAGCGCACGGGCCAGTCGGAATCGCCGATGCGGGCGCGGCCTTCCAGCCCCTGGGCTTCCAGCAGATGGCCGGTGCGGCCGACGAGGCCGGAGGCCGGGGTGTTGAGGGCGGCGGGTGCCGCGCGGGGGCGGAACAGGCGCAGGCTGGCGCCGATGCCGGCGGCCAGCAGCAGCATGAAGACCAGGGCGGTGGCGATGAAGCCGGGGTCGAAGGCCAGCAGCACCAGCCCGGTGCCAACCGCCGCCGCGCCGATCCAGATGAGGAAGGCGCCGGGCAGCAGCAGTTCCGCCGCCATGGCCAGCAGGCCCAGCACCACCCAGACGGCCCAGGGGGCGAACCAGCCGGCCATCAGGTGTTGGGCACGCTGGTGTTCGGCGTGGGGCGGGAGGCTGGCGGGATGGGGCGTGGCGGCGGGGGCGTGCCGGTGCCGGCGCGGAAGATTTCCAGCGCGCCGGTGATGCCGCCGGCAAGAGCGGATGCTTCCATCGGCACCACCACCAGTTTGGAGGCGGGGTTGGCGGCCAGTTGGCCGAAGGCCTGGATGTAGCGTTCACTGATGAAGTAGTTCAGGGCGGCGGTGCCGCCGTCGCGGGCGGCCTCGGCCACGACCTGGGTGGCGCGGGCCTCGGCCTCGGCCAGTCGCTCACGGGCCTCGGCGTCGCGGCTCGCGGCTTCCAGGCGGCCTTCGGCTTCCAGGATCTGGGCGGATTTGGCGCCTTCGGCGCGGGCCACGGCGGCCTCGCGGTCGCCCTGGGCGCGCATGACGGTGGCGCGGCGTTCACGCTCGGCCATCATCTGGGTGTTCATGGCGACGACGAGGTTGGCGGGCGGCTCGATCTTGCGGATTTCCACGCGCGTCACCTTCACGCCCCAGGGGTCGGTGGCGCCGTCCAGCACGGAGAGGAGGTGGGAGTTGATCTTGTCGCGGGAGGAAAGGGCGGAATCGAGGTCCATCTCGCCGATGATGGCGCGGATGTTGGTCATGGCCAGCGCCGAGAGGGCCTGGGTCAGGTTCTGCACCTGGTAGGCGGATTTCTCCGGGTCCATGACGCGGTAGTAGACGATGCCGTCGACGGAGACATTGGCGTTGTCGCGGGTGATGACGGCCTGCTCGGGGATATCGAGCACGATTTCCTGCACGTTCACCTTGTGGCCGATGGCGTCGATGAAGGGGATGACGAAGTTGAGGCCGGGCTGGAGGACGCGGGTGAAGGCGCCGAAGCGCTCGACGGTCCAGTTATAGCCCTGGGGGACGGTGCGGATGCCCTTGAAGGCGGTGAGCACCACCAGACCCAGCAGGATGATGGTGACGATCAGGCCGGCCGATGGTGCGTCCATGCCGCGGTTCCTCCCATGATTTGGGAGGCATCCTAGACCAGGGCGCGGGCGATGCCGAGCCGTGGCGGTGGCGCCACGGCAAGGCGCCGGGTCAGGCCGCCTGGGTGGTGGCGGGGCGCCCCAGCAGGCGGTTGATGTCCAGCGCATGGGCGCCGGCGCCCAGCCCGGCCTGCACCAGCATCAGCACGGTCAGGAGGAGCGGGAATTCCCAGCCGCCGCCGGTGTTGCTGAAGACCCAGCCGTTGCCGGCGTGCTGCAGGGTGGCGCCGATCAGGATGGGCAGGGTGAGCAGGGAGACGAGCCGGGTCCAGAGACCGAGGATCAGGGCGATGCCGGCCGCGGTCTCGGCCAGGGCGACGATGGCGCCGAGGACGGGCGGGTAGCCCAGGCTGCCGAAGAAGCCCATGGTGCCGGCGAGGCCGAAGGTCAGGACCTTCATGTAGAAGCCATGGGCGAGGAGGAGGATGCCGAGGCTGACGCGCAGCAGCAGCGTGGCATAGGGGGCGAGGCGGTGGTCGTTCATGGCGGTGTATCCTTCGGAGCGGCGGGGGAGCCTGTTGGCTCCTGGGTAGCCCTGCTCCAGCCCGGGCTTCCAACGCCGATCGGAAACGGTCATCATCACCGGCATCAATGGCCGACCTTTCCAACCTGGACCTGAACCTGCTGCGGGTGTTCGACGCGGTGGCGCGCGAGCGGCATGTGACGCGCGCGGCGCAGCGGCTGCACCTGTCGCAGCCCGCCGTGTCCAATGCGCTGACGCGGCTGCGCCAGACGCTGGGGGATGAGTTGTTCCTGCGTCGCCCCGGCGGGGTGGAGCCGACGGAGCTGGCGCTGTCCCTGACCGCCCCGGTGGCGGAGGTGCTGGACCGGCTGCGGGAGACGCTGGCCGCCCATGCGCCCTTCGACCCCGCGACATCGGACCGGGTCTTCACCCTCGGCTTCTCGGAATATGCGGAGGCGGTGCTGGCGCCGCCCTTGCTGGAGCGGCTGGCGGTGGAGGCGCCGGGGGTGATGCTGGCCATCCAGCATGCCGACCGGATCAATGCCATGCAGTTGCTGGAGCAGGACGGGGCGCAGATGGTGCTGGGCATGCTGGCCGAGCCGCCGGCGCTCTATACGCGGCTGCGCCTGCTGCCCGAGGCCTTCCTGGTGCTGATGCGCCCGGGCCATCCGCTGGCGGAGGGCGCGCTGACGGTGGAGCGTTTCGCGCGGTATCCGCACCTCCTGCACTCCCCCAATGGCTCCCGCGAGGGCGCGCTGGACCTGCCGATGCGGGAGGCCGGGCATCCGCGCCGGCTGGGGGCGGTGGTGGCGCATCTGGCGGCGGTGCCGGGCATCCTCGGGCGGACGGATATGGTGATGGCGATTTCCGCTCGCCTGGCCGTGCAGATGGCGGAGGCGCATGGGCTGGCGGTGCGGAATTGCCCGGTGGAGACGCGCCATACCCGCCTGTCCCTGATTTTCCACCGGCGCTTCGAGGCGGACCAGGGCCATGCCTGGCTGCGCCGCCTGCTGCTCTCCGTGGCGCGGGAGGCGTCGCCGCGGGAGGAATGCGAGCGGGTGCGGAAGAAGGTGAGCTGAGATACCCGGCCGGCGGGGCGCCCCCCCCGGCTTTTTCCGCGCCCGCGGCCGGAGGGTTGCCCGGCCCGGCGGACCTCCCGTTCAGCGCAGCACGACTGGCGTCTCTTCCGGCCGCTCCTGCTCCAGGTAGTCCTCGACGTAGAGGCGGTGCACCAGCATCATCCCCACGGCCGCGAGGGGCGTGGCCAGGGCCAGGCCCATGATGCCGAAGAGCGTGCCCATGGCCACCTGGGCCATGATGGTCAGTGCCGGCGGCAGGTCCACGCTGCGCTTCTGGACATAGGGGGTGATGAGGTAGCTCTCCACCGACTGCACCGCCAGGTAGAGCCCGATCACCGAGAAGGCGCCGGTCGCCCCGGAATCCAGCCCCAGCAGCACCGCCGGCACCGCCGCGATCACCGGCCCGATATTCGGAATGAAGGTCAGCAGCGCCGCGATCATGCCCAGCAGCAGTGCCAGCGGGATGCCCAGGGCCCAGAGGCCCAGCGTGGTCAGCACCCCCACCACGGCCATGGAAATGAACTGCGCGCCCAGCCAGCCGCGCAGGGTTCCGGCCACTTCCTCGCAGGTGGCGCGTGCCTTGGGGCGGAGGGAGGGCGGGAAGAACAGCTCGATGCCACGCCGGTACAGGCCGGGATCGACCGCGAAATAGAGGCCGAGGAAGATCAGCAGCACGGCATTGCCGAGCGCGCCGAAGGTGCCACCCAGCAGGGCGAAGGCGCTGCTGCCACCGCCGCTGGGCAGTTGCAGGTTCTCCGGCTTCGCCCTCTCCAGCAGCTGCTGGCCCCAGCTGTACCGGGAGAGGCGCTCCGTGATCTGCGCCAGTGCCCTGGGCAGCTGCTGCCAGAGCTGGCTGGCCTGCTCCGCCAGTTGCGGCGCCGCCAGCAGCGCGAAGCCCACGCCCAGCAGCAGCAGCAGCGCGAAGAGCAGCACCCGGGCCATGCCGGAGAAGCCGAACCGCTGGAAGAGAAGATCCCCGCCACCGCGCAGGAAGACCCCGAGCAGCACGCCGGCGAAGGTCAGCAGCAGGGCGTCCGGCACCTGCCAGACGAGCAGCACCAGGATGAGGGCGAAGGTGATGACGGAGACGGGCCGGCGCCGCATGGAGGGTTCCTCGGTGGCAGAAAGCGCGGGGTAAAGCCCTGGCGGGCGGCGGAAGTTGCCAAGGCCGCGCCCAGGCCGCGCCGCCTTGTCACCCGCTGGCCCCTTGCGCCCGGCCCCGGCCCCGCCTATCCGGCGCGCTGAACCGCCTTTTTTCCTCTTCGCACAGAAGGACCTCCCTCATGGCCGAGCGCACCCTCTCCATCATCAAGCCCGACGCGACCCGCCGGAACCTGACCGGCAAGATCAACGCGAAGTTCGAGGAGCAGGGCCTCCGCATCGTGGCGCAAAAGCGCATCCAGCTCTCCGAGGCCCAGGCCGGCGCCTTCTATGCCGAGCACAAGGCCCGCCCCTTCTACAAGGACCTGGTCTCCTTCATGACCTCGGGCCCCGTGGTCGTGCAGGTGCTGGAAGGCGAGAACGCCATCGCCCGTAACCGTGAGATCATGGGCGCCACCAATCCGGCCAATGCCGCCGAGGGCACGATCCGCAAGGAATTCGCCGAGAGCATCGAGGCGAACTCCGTGCACGGCTCCGATGGCCCCGAGGCCGCGGCGCGCGAGATCGCGTTCTTCTTCTCGGGCATCGAGCTGGTCGGCTGACGCCGGCGGCGGGTGCCCTGGCGGCACCCGCGCAGCAGAAAGGGCGGCCTCCCGCAGGGAGCCGCCCTTTTTTCATGCGCGGTCGGTGAAGGCCGCGGGCTTCAGCCCCAGCAGCCGTACAGCATCAGCAGCAGCAGGACCACGGCCACAATGGTCCAGGTGGTCGCCTTGGTGAAGACGGACCAGCCATGGGCGCGCTCACCGACGATATCCTCTGCCTTGACTTCCACGAAGTCGATCTCGTGCTTCACTTCGGCCATGGACGTCCCTTTGCTGCGCCACCGTCAAGCCGTGGTTTAGGCAGCGCCGAGCCTGGGGGCAAGGGGGGAACGGGACGCCCGTCCCGGCGTTTCTGGGCAGCCCCCCTTGTGCTGGAGACACCCCGATGCCCCTGACCCTGGAAGGTTCCTGCCGCTGCGGCGCCGTCCGCTTCACGCTGCAAAGCCATACTCCCGTGCCCTATCAGCGCTGCTACTGCACCATCTGCCGCAAGACGGCCGGCGGCGGCGGCTATGCCATCAACATCATGGGCACGGCCGGAAGTCTGCAGGTGCAGGGCCGGACCGCCATCTACCGTGCCGAATTGCAGGCCGATGACGGAAGCTGCGAGACCAGCAGCGGCCGCCGCCATTTCTGCCCGAAATGCGCCAGCGCGCTCTGGATGGCGGATCCGAGCTGGCCGGAGCTGGTGCATCCCTTCGCCTCGGCCATCGATACGCCGCTGCCGGTGCCGGAGGAGAGCGTGCACCTGATGCTGCGCTTCAAGGCGTCCTGGGTCCGGCCGCAGATCGGGCCGCGCGACGTGACCTTCGACGAATATCCGGAGGAATCGATCGAGGACTGGCACAGGAGGCGCGGGCTCTGGGTGGATTGACCGCAATCCCGTTGCTTTTGCGGGCTGAGCCGCGAAACACTGGCCTCAGCGGCCGCACGAGCCGCGTGAGGACGATGCCATGAAACGCAGGACCTTCGCCATGGGTGGCACGGGCATGATGCTGGCGGCCGGGGCCGGCGACCCGGCCGCCCTCGCCCAGGTGACCGTGCCCACCGCGCCCGGCGCCGGCACGCCGCGCTGGGCCACCAGCTGGGCCGCATCCGCCCAGGGCCCCTACCCCACCGGCAATCCCTCCGCCCAGCCCGACCAGCGCTTCGCCTTCCCCGATCCGGCGGAAGGCGCGCGGGACCAGACGCTGCGGCTGGTGCTGCGGCCGACGGTCTGGGGGCCGCAGGCGCGGCTGCGCTTCTCCAATGCCTTCGGCACCCGGCCGCTGACGCTGGACGGCGTCCATGCCGGCTTGCAGCTGGGCGGCGCCGCCCTGATGCCCGGCAGCAACCGCCCCGTGCGCTTCGGCGGGCAGGAGGCGGTGACCATCCCGCCCGGCGGGCAGGTCTGGTCCGACCCGGTGGAACTGCCCTTCGCCGCCAATCCGGCCGCGCCGCTGCTGGCGGGACGCAAGCTGGCGGTCTCCCTGCATGCCGTGGGCGCCACGGGGCCGATGACCTGGCACGCCAAGGCGTTGCAGACCTCCTATGCCACCCCGCCCGGCGCCGGCCCGCGTGGCGCGGAGGAGGGCGAGGAGTCCTTCCCTTTCTCCACCGCTTCCTGGTTCTTCCTGGATGCCGTGGATATGATGGCGCCGGCCGGCACGCCGGTGATCGTCGGCTTCGGCGATTCCATCACCGACGGCACGGCCTCCACCATGAACGGCGATGACCGCTGGCCGGACGTGCTGTGGCGACGCCTCGCGGCCAGCACCGGGCGGCCGGTGGCGGTGGTCAATGCCGGCATCGGCGGCAACCAGGTGGCCGGCCCCGCCAGCTACGGCCCCACCGCTCCCTTCCCCGGCGGCCCTTCCGCCCTGGCGCGGCTGGACCGGGACGTGATCTCCCTCTCCGGCGTCACGGCGGTGATCTGGCTGGAAGGCATCAACGACTTCAGCAAGAACGGCAATGCCACGCTGGAAGCGGTAAGGGACGGCATGCAGCAGGGGGTGAAACGGCTGCGGGAGAGCATTCCGGGCGTGCGGGTGATCGGCGCCACCGTCACCACGGCCCTGGGCAGCAGCAGCGCCGCCCACGGCCATGCCGAGCAGGACGAGAAGCGGCGCGCCCTGAACGCCTTCATCCGCGGCTCCGGCACCTTCGACGGCGTGGCAGATTTCGATAACGCCGTGCTGGACGAGGCCAGCGGCGGGTTACGGGCGGAGATGGTGCCGGAATCCACCACCGGCGGGCCGGGCGACAAGCTGCACCCCAACCGCGCTGGCTACCTGGCCATGGCGAACAGCATCGACCTGCGGATGCTGCTGGGGCGGTGAGAGGCGCGTGGCGGGAGGCCGGGGAGGCCTTCCGCCGCAGCGGGCGCTATGGTGAACCCAATTGGCTGCCGCCGCTATCGACCCGAAGCAGACTTACGTTCGGCGGACGCCAAGGTGCTGTGAGAACCGCAGGAGGTATCCATCAGGGTCCTGCACGACGATCTCGCGTGCTCCGACGTGCTCGTCGCCTCTGCGGTACCAGGCATCCTCCATAGGCCGGAACAGGGGCCATTTCTCCGCGGCGAGCCTCGACACTACGGCTGCCACATCCGGCACGGTGATCTGGAAATTCATGCCTCGCCCGAACGGCCGTTCGAGAGTGCCCGTCATCCATGTGCCGCCATGCTCGATCATTATGTGCGCCGCTCCGAGCGTGAGGTAGGCGAAGGGGCGTTCGGGCCGGTCGTACAAGACGGAGAAGCCGAGCACCGCGACATAGAAGCGCAGGCTCCGCGCGAAGTCCGACACCTCAATTTCGGGCACCAAGGCGACTTTCTCTGGCGGCACGGTGGAGAGCTGCATAGTTCCAACCTAACCTGCGATTTGAGAGTCTGCATCCCACCCATTCCAGCCCTTCCTTGATGGGCTTTCACCCTAGGGCATCGCGCCCGTGTTGATCACCGGCGTCGCGTCCTTGTCGCCCACCAGCACCACCAGCAGGTTGGCGACCATGGCGGCCCGCCGCTCCGGCTCCAGGGACAGGCCCTTGCGCTCCAGGGCTGCCAGCGCGTCCTCCACCATGTCCACCGCGCCGGCCACGATCTTGCGCCGGGCGGCCAGCACCGCCTCGGCCTGCTGCCGCCGCAGCATGGCGCCGGCGATCTCCGGCGCATAGGCCAGGTGGGTGATCCGCGCTTCCTCGATGCGGATGCCGGCGCGGCGCACCCGGTCCTGCAGCTCCCGCACCAGGCCCTGCACCACCTCGTCGCCGCCATCCAGCAGGGTGGCGCGCGACTTCGGCACGGGTGGCCCTTCGGGACTGCCCTGCGCGATGGCGGCTTCCTCGGCGTCATAGGCGTGGCTGCCGGCGATGCGGCGCAGCGCGGCATCGCTCTGCACCCGCACGAAGCTTTCGTAGTCGTCGATCTCCAGCAGCGCCGCCGCCGCATCCGAGACCGACCAGACCACGGCGGCGCCGATCTCGATCGGGTTGCCCGCCGCGTCATTGACCTTCAGCGCCGCGATCTCATGCGTCCGCAGCCGGCGGGAAACCTTGGAGCGGGTGTAGAAGGGATTGGTGAGGCGCAGCCCCGTGCTGCTGTCGCTGCCGCTGTAGGAGCCGAAGAGCAGGAAGACGGCGCTTTCATTCGGCGCCAGCACATAGACACCGCGCAGCAGGATGGCGCTGAGCGCCAGCGGCAGGAAGCCCAGGGCGGATTGCCCGGGGTTCTCCGCCGCGGTGCCGCTGGCGATCAGCGCCACCCCGGCGGCCGCCAGCACCAGGATGGCCAGCAGGGCTGGCATAGCCATTGACCGCCAGCCCCTGGCGCTCCGCCACCGCGGCCTCGCGCTGCCTGGGAGTAGCCGGTTCGTTCATGCCGCGGACTCCTTCTGGCGCAGGCTTCCCGCGATCATTCCCGGCCATCCGGAACGCCGCAAGCCGCCGGGAGGAACCCCTGGCGCTCAGCCTGGATTGCGCAGCACCGTGGCGCTGGGGGGGGCGGGGGCCTCGATCACCGCGCGGCCTTCCTCCACCCGCACCCGCCCGGCGGCGACCAGCGCCAGGGCGGCGGGGTAGAGGATATGCTCCTGCTCCAGCACCCGGCCGCCGAGGCTGTCCTCGGTATCCTCGGGCAGCACGGGCACGGCGGCCTGGGCGATGATGGGGCCTTCATCCACGCCCGGCGTCACCAGGTGCACGGTGCAACCATGCAGCCGCACCCCGGCGGCCAGCGCGCGGGCATGGGTATCCACGCCGGGGAAGGCGGGCAGCAGGGAGGGATGGATATTCACCATCCGCCCGGACCAGCGGTTGACGAAGCCATCGGTCAGGATGCGCATGAAGCCGGCCAGCGCGATCAGCTCGATGCCGTGCTCGGCCATCACGGCTTCCATCGCCACCTCGAAGCCCGCGCGGTCGCGGCCGAAGGGGCGGCTTTCCACCACGGCGGTGGAGATGCCAGCCTCGGCCGCCCGCGCCAACCCTGCGGCGGCGGGCTTGTTGGAGAGCACCAGCACGATCTCGGCCGGAAAGGCAGGGTCGGCGGCGGCGCTGAGCAGCGCCGCCATGTTGCTGCCCCGGCCGGAGATCAGGATGGCGGTGCGGCGGCGCGTCCCGCTCACGCCGGCCATTGCGGCGTGAGGTTTTCCATCCGCACCTCGGGCTCGGCGCCCGCGGTGCCGGCGGTGATCTGGCCGATGCGGCTGACCTGCTCGCCCTCGGCGGTCAGCAGGGCGGTGGCGGTCTCCACATCGCCGGGCGTCACCACCAGCACCATGCCGATGCCGCAGTTGAAGACGCGCAGCATCTCATCCGGCGTCACATTGCCCGCCTGGGCCAGCCAGGCGAAGACCGGCGCGGGGGTCCAGGCGCTGGCATCCACCACGCCGACGCTGCCCTGGGGCAGCACGCGCGGCAGGTTGCCCACAATGCCGCCGCCCGTGATATGCGCCGCCGCCTTCAGGAGGCGCGCCTTGTGCAGCGCCAGCACGGACTTCACGTAGATCCGGGTGGGCTCCAGCAGCGCGTGGCCGAGCGTGGTGCCGGCGGCGAAGGGCGCCGGGTCCGCCGGGCCCTGGCCGCTGGCTTCCAGGATGCGCCGTACGAGGGAGAAGCCGTTGGAATGCACACCGGAGGAGGCGAGGCCCAGCAGCACGTCTCCGGGGCGCACATCCGGGCGGGGCAGCAGCTGGTCGCGCTCGGCCGCGCCGACCGAGAAGCCGGCGAGGTCGTAGTCGTCCTTGGCGTACATGCCCGGCATCTCGGCCGTCTCGCCGCCCACCAGGGCGGAGCCGGCCTGGCGGCAGCCCTCGGCGATGCCGGCGATCACGGCGCGCGCCTGCGCCAGCTCCAGCTTGCCGGTGGCGAAATAGTCCAGGAAGAACAGCGGCTCGGCGCCCTGCACCACCAGATCGTTGACGCACATGGCAACCAGGTCGATGCCCACGGCGTCATGAAAGCCAGTATCGATGGCAAGCCTCAGCTTGGTGCCGACGCCGTCGGTGGAGGACACCAGGACGGGATCGGTATAGCCGGCGGCCTTGAGGTCGAAGAGCGCGCCGAAGCCGCCCAGCGAGCCCATGACACCCGGACGGGTGGTGGCCTTGGCCAGGGGTTTGATGGCATCGACGAGGGCATCGCCGGTTTCGATGTCCACGCCGGCGTCGCGGTAGGTCAGACTGGTCATGAAGGGGCCCGATAAGCTATGCGCAAAGACCCAGGGGTCGATGGCCCGGGCTTCCAAGGGGGCGGAATGCAACATTTTCGGCGGCTGGCTGCAACTGCTGTCATCACGGGACTGCTCGGCATGCCGCTCCTGGCCGGTGCCCAGGAGGCTGGCAGCGGCTTCGTGCAGCGCGGCGTGACGGTGGAGACCACTGCCGAGAATGCCGTGGTGGCCCGCACCAAAGCGTTGGCCGCCGCCCAGCGCCAAGCCTATGAAAAGATGGCGAGCGAGATGGGCTTCAGCCGCAGCGCCTCCGATTCCCAGATCGAGTCGATGGTGGACAGCATCATCGTCGAGCAGGAGCGCGCCACCCGCACCGGCTACAACGGGCGGCTGACGGTGAATTTCAATCCGCGCAAGGTCTCCAACTTCGCCGGCATCCACTCCGGCGGTTCCGGTGGTGGTGGTGGTGGTGGTGGTGGTAGCAGCGGCAGCGGCACCGCCGAGGCAGCCGCGCCGGGGGGGTCATACGGCAGCTTCAGCCCGCCGCCCGGCTATTCCTCCCCCGCCTCCGCCTATGTGGAGAGCGTGACCGTCTTCAACGGCATGCCGGAATGGCTGGATCTGCGCCGCCGCCTGCTGTCCAGCCCCGAGGTCGCCTCGGTCGATATCCTGGCCATCGCGGTGGACGGGGCGCGGCTGCGCCTGGGGCTGCGGGTGCCGCCCGACGAGGCGGCGCGCGGCCTCTCCGCCCGCGGCGTCCTGCTGCAACAGGCCGGCGCCATGCCCGCGGCGCCGCAGCCGGGCGTGCTGGCGCCGCCGGTGCCCTATGGCGCCAGCCCCGCGCCCGTGCCGATGGCCGCGCCCAATGCGCCCTGGCTGCTCGGCCTTGCCAGCGGAGCCTGAAGCGCCCCGCCCTTCCGCCGCGCCGCCGCCCGGGCCGGCCCTGGCCGAGGCCGGCGCGCTGACCCTGCCGAACCTGATCACCCTGGCCCGGCTCTGCGCTGTGCCCGGGACGATCTGGCTGATCATGCATGGGCGGCTGGACTGGGCATTCGTGCTCTTCGCCGCCGCCGGCATCTCCGACGCCATCGATGGCTGGATCGCGCGGCGCTGGCATCTGCGCTCCCGCCTCGGCGCCATGCTGGACCCGCTGGCGGACAAGGCGCTGATGACCGGCGCCTATGTCACGCTCGCCATCACCGGCATGATCCCGGACTGGCTGGCCATCCTGGTCGTCTTCCGGGACCTGCTGATCCTGGGCGGCGTGGTGGTGCTCTGGCTGCTGGGCACGGCGCCGCAGATCCGCCCGCTGCGCATCTCCAAGGTGAATACGGCGGCGCAGATCGCCTTTGCCGGGCTGACGCTGCTCGTCGCGGGTTTCGGTCCAGGGCCGGGCCCTGCTATGGAGATGCTGGCCTGGGGCGTGGCCGCCACGACCGCCGCCTCCGGCCTGGCCTATCTGCGGGAGGCCGGGCGCCAGGTCCGCTGAGCCGATGCGGAACGCCGCCTGGCAGGGCACAAGACAGGGTGAGCATGCCGTCCGAGACGACCCCCGCCCCCGTATCGCCGGAAACGCCGCTGCCGCCGCGCGGCGCACCCCGGCTGCCCCCCCTGCCGCCGCTGCAGCCGGGGCCACGCACGGCCACCCGGGGGCAGCGCCTGGGGCTGGTGCTGGGGCTCACGGCCACGCTGCTCTTCCTGATCTGGCTGTTCTCGGCGATCCTGACCCCCTTCGTGCTGGCGGGCTGCATCGCCTATTTCCTCGACCCCGTGGCGACGCGGATGAACCGGCTCGGCATACCGCGGGGCCTGGCCGCGCTGCTGCTGGTGGGCGGGCTGATGGCGGCGGCGCTGCTGGCGGTGCTGCTGCTCTATCCGCTGCTGATCGCCCAGGTCGGCACCCTGCTGGCACGGCTGCCCAACTATGTCGCCGGCATCGGCAGCGCGGTGCAGGACGCGATGGTGGCGCTGGAGCAGCGCTTCGGGCCGGAGGTGATGGACAGCCGGCTGCGCGACCTCGCGGTCAGCCAGGTGGCGGCCATCCTCTCCTTCCTCGGCACGGCGGCGACACGGCTGATCGGCGGCGGCTACGCGCTGCTCTCGGTCTTCACGCTAGTCGTCGTTACGCCCGTGGTCGGCTTCTACCTGCTGAGGGACTGGCAGAAGATCCTGCGGCGGCTGGAAAGCTGGCTGCCCCGCCGCTACGCCACCACCCTGCGGCAACTGGCGCGGGAGACGGACCGCGTGCTCTCCGCCTGGCTGCGCGGGCAGCTGCTCTGCTGCGCCCTGCTCTGCGCCTATTATGCCATCGGCCTCTCGTCGGTAGGGCTGGAGCTGGGGCTGATCCTGGGCCTCGCCTCCGGCGTGCTCTCCTTCATCCCCTATGTCGGCTCCATGACCGGCCTCGGCACGGCGCTGCTGCTGGCGCTCGGCCAGTTCGGCAACTGGGAGGGGGTGGCGACGGTCGCCGCCGTCTTCGTTACCGGGCAGGTCATCGAGGGCTATATCATCTACCCCTACCTGCTGGGGGACCGGGTGGAACTGCACGCCGTCTGGGTCATTTTCGCTTTGTTCGCGGGCGGTGTCGCCTTCGGCTTCCTGGGGGTGCTGCTGGCCGTGCCCATGGCCGCCGTCCTGGGCGTGCTGGCGCGCTACTGGCTGCGGCGCTACCTGGAGAGCCCACTCTATCTGGACCCGCCCCGCACGGGGCCCTGAACGCGATGGAACCGCAGCGCCAGCTCGCCCTGCCGCTGGATCTCCCGCAGAGCTTCTCGGGCGAGGTCCTGCCGGATTCCTCCAATGCCGAGGCCATGGCCTGGCTGGAGCGGACGGAATCCTGGCCCAGCCAACGCCTCGCCCTCTTCGGCCCGCCGGGGGTGGGCAAGTCGCACCTGCTGCGGCAGGTGGCGGCGCGGCGCGGCTGGCGGGTGCTGCAGGGGCCGGCGCTGCGCGGCGTGCCGGAACCCGCCCCCAGCGTGCTGGACGATGCCGATTGCGTGGTGGAGGAAGCCGCGCTCTTCCACCTCATCAATGCCTGCGCCGATGCGGGGCTGCCGCTGCTGCTGGCCGGGCGCGCACCGCCCGCCCGCTGGCCGGTGGCGCTGCCGGACCTGGCCAGCCGGCTGCGCGCCACCACCGCCGTGGGCATCACCGAGCCCTCCGACCGGCTGCTGGCCACCTTGCTGGCGCGCGACTTCTCCGAACGCCAGCTGCGGGTGCCGGAGGCGGTGCAGGAATGGCTGCTGGCGCGCCTGCCCCGCGAGGCCGCGGCCCTGGCCGAGGCGGTGGCGCGGCTGGACCGGGCGGCGCTGGCCGCCGGCGGCGCCGTCACGCGCGGCCTGGCCCGGGCGGCGCTGGCGGACTGGCCGGGCTTCGGGGCTGATACGCCCGCGCTTCATGACGTTTCCGGGTCCGAGCCCGCTGTCCTCTCCACCGGCACGCCCGCCTTGCTGTAGTGTCACGGGCATGGACGCCAATGCTGCACCGCTGACCACCGAACCGGCCGAGGCCGCCATCGCCCCCGATGCGCCGGCGCGCTTCATCAACCGCGAGCTGTCCTGGCTGGACTTCAATGCCCGCGTGCTGGAGGAGGCGGAGAACCCGAAGCACCCGCTGCTGGAGCGGCTGCGCTTCGTCGCCATCTCCGCCTCCAACCTCGACGAATTCTATTCCGTCCGCGTCGCCGGGCTGGCGGGGCAGGAGCGCGCGGGCATCGCCGCCACCTCGCCCGAGGGGCTGACGCCGGGGCAGCAGCTGGTCGCCATCCATGCCCGCGCCGCCGCGCTGGTCGAGGGCCAGCACGCCGCCTGGCGCCAGCTTCGCGGCGAGTTGCGGGAGGCGGGCATCGGCGTGATCGGCGTCGAGGAACTGTCGGAGGCCGACCGCCGCTGGCTGGAGAGCTGGTTCCTGGAGCGCGTCTTCCCCGTGCTGACGCCGCTGGCGGTGGACCCGGCGCATCCCTTCCCCTTCATCGCCAACCTCGCGCTCTGCATGGTGCTGAAGCTGGTGCGGGAGGAGGATGGCGGCATCATGCGGGCGCTGCTGCCCGTGCCCTCGCAGATCGAGCGCTTCGTCCGCCTGCCGCCCTCCGAGGACACGCATCATCGCGCCGCCGCCTTCCCGCAGGGGGCCGGGCCGATCCGCTTCGTGCTGCTGGAGGACCTGATCAGCCTGTTCCTGCACCGGCTCTTCCCCGGCTACATCAATGTCGAGCAGGGGCTGTTCCGGCTGATCCGCGACACTGACGTGGAATTCGAGGAAGAGGCCGAGGATCTCGTCCGCTCCTATGAATCCGCGCTCAAGCGGCGCCGGCGCGGCCGCGCCATCCAGCTGGCGGTGGATGCCCGCATGGCCGCCGACCTCGTCGATTTCGTGGCCGAGGAGCTGGACGCGCCGCGCGCCGAGCTGTTCATGGTCGATGGCCTGCTGGGCATGGCGGACCTGAAGCAGCTGATCGTGGATGACCGCCCCGACCTGCTCTTCACGCCCTATACCCCCCGCTTCCCCGAGCGCATCCTGGATTTCGGCGGTGACTGCTTCGCCGCCATCCGCGCCAAGGACATCGTGGTCCACCACCCCTATGAGAGTTTCGACGTGGTGGTGCAGTTCCTGCGGCAGGCGGCGCGCGACCCCAATGTGGTCGCCATCAAGCAGACGCTCTACCGCACCTCCCGCGACAGCCCCATCACCCGCGCGCTGATCGAGGCCGCCGACCTCGGCAAATCCGTCACCGCCATGGTGGAGCTGAAGGCGCGCTTCGACGAGGAGCGCAACATCGCCCTTTCCCGCGAACTGGAAGCCGCCGGGGTGCAGGTGGTCTTCGGCTTCGTGGACCTGAAGATCCACGCCAAGATGTCGCTGGTGGTGCGGCGCGAGGGCGGCTCGCTCCGCTCCTATGCCCATTTCGGCACCGGCAACTACCATCCCATCACGGCGCGCATCTACACCGACCTCAGCTTCTTCACCGCCGACCCCGGCCTGACGCGGGACGCGCAGAAGCTGTTCAACTACATGACCGGCTATGCGCGGCCGGAGACCATGGCCGGGCTGGCCTTCGCGCCGCTGACCATCCGCCCGGCGCTGATGGGGCTGATCGAGCAGGAGATCGCCTTCGCGCGCGAGGGCAAGCCCGCCGGCATCTGGCTGAAGATGAACTCCCTGGTGGATGAGACGCTGATCGACGCGCTGTACCGCGCCAGCCGGGCGGGCGTGAAGATCGAATGCGTGGTGCGCGGCATCTGCTGCCTGCGCCCGGGCGTGCCGGGGCTGTCCGACCATATCCGGGTGAAGTCCATCATCGGCCGCTTCCTGGAGCATTCGCGCATCTGCGTCTTCGGCAACGGCCACCGCCTGCCCAGCCGCCGCGCCCGCGTCTTCATCAGCAGCGCCGACTGGATGGCCCGCAACATGGACTGGCGCGTGGAGACGCTGGTGCCGGTGGAGAACCAGACGGTGCACGCGCAGATCCTCGACCAGATCATGGTCGTGAACCTGAAGGACACGGCGCAATCCTGGCAGTTGCACGCCGACGGCCAGTGGCGCCGGCTGGAACCCGGGGCCAACCCGGTCTCGGCGCACGACTATTTCATGACCAACCCCTCCCTGTCCGGGCGCGGCAGCGCGTTGCACCGGGGGCCGCGCCGTGTCACCCCCCGCCGGCGGCAGGACCGCGTCGCCCAGGACTAAGGACTTTCCCGTTGGATCTGCCGGAGACCGCGAATCTCTCCCCCCCCAGCCTGTCCGGCCACCCGCCCCGCTGCGGCGTGGTGGATCTGGGCTCGAACTCCGTGCGGCTGGTGGTCTTCGAGGGGCGCGGCCGCAACCCGCTGCCCATCTTCAATGAAAAGGCGGTGCTGGGCCTGGGCCGGGGGTTGCAGACCACCGGCAGGCTGAACGAGACGGCCATGGCCCAGGCCCTGACCGTCATGGCCCGCTATCACGCCGTCGCCCACGCCATGGGCGTCGGGCCGCTCGAGGTGCTGGCCACCGCCGCCGTCCGCGATGCCGAGAATGGCGCGGCCTTCGCCGCCTCCCTCCAGCAATGTCTGCCCGGCGTGCCCATCCGTATCCTGGAAGGGGAGCAGGAGGCGCGCCTCTCGGCCGAGGGGGTGCTGATGGGATTCCCCGGCGCCGATGGCATCCTCGGCGATCTCGGCGGCGGCTCGCTGGAGCTGGTGGAGCTGAACCAGGGCGAGGTCGGCCGCATGGCCTCCCTCCCGCTGGGCGCCATCCGCCTGTCCGACCGCGCCGGGGGCGACGTGGCCAAGGCGCGTGGCATCGCCGAGGCCGAGCTCTCCCGCTTCCCCTGGCTCTCCGCGGGCAAGGACCGGGATCTCTACCTCGTCGGCGGCGCCTGGCGCGCGCTGGCGAAGATCCATATCGCCCAGACCTCCTATCCCCTCTCCATCGTCCATCACTACGTGCTGCGGCGGGACGAGGCGCGCGACCTCTGCGGGCTGGTGATCGCGGCCACGCGGCGGACGCTGGAGCGCATCCCCGGCGCGCCCGGCAAGCGCATCCAGGACCTGCCCTTCGCCGCCGTGGCGCTGCGCCGCCTGCTGCGCGCCACGGGCGCGCGCCGCGTGGTCTTCAGCGCCAATGGCATGCGGGAGGGCTGGTACGCCCGCCTCCTCCCGCCTGAGACGCTGCGGCTGGACCCGCTGCTCTCCGCCGGGCAGGAGATGGCGGCGCGCTATGGCCGCGACACCGCCATGCCCCAGGCGCTGGTGGACTGGACCGCCCCCCTCTGGAACCAGGAAAGCCCGGAGGACACGGCCCTGCGGCAGGCCGCCTGCTGGCTCTCGGATGTCGGCAGCCACGACCACCCGGACTACCGCGCCGAGCAGTCCTTCCTGCGCGTGCTGCGCCAGCCCGGCATCGGCCTGGACCACCATGCCCGCGCCTTCCTGGCCCTGGCCACCGCGCTGCGCTACGAGCCCGAGAACGACGCGCCCTTCCTGACCACCGCGCGCATGCTGCTGGATACCGGCGCCATGCGGCGGGCCGAGATGCTGGGGGCGGTGATGCGCCTGGCCTATACCCTCTCGGGCGGCACCCCGGCGCTGCTGGCGCGAACCTCCCTGCGCGTCTCCGGCGGCACCCTGACCCTGCGGCTGGCCGGCAGCGGCGTCTTCGCCGGCGACAGCGTGCAGCGGCGCGTGGAGGCCCTGGCGGCGGCATATGGGCTGGAGGGGATCGTCGAGGTCGGCTGAGAGGCACCACCGGGGGGGGGAGGCGCTGCCCATGCCACCCGCCGGGTGGAAGCTCCACCCCCTGGTCCCGCTTCGGGTCCGGCTGGGGCCGCAGGGCCGGGGCGTCAGTCGCCGGAGGGCAAGGATCTCAGGCGGTGCCGGCGTGGCGCAGGGCACAAGCCAGGGGCGTCCTATCCCCCGGCCGTCACCCCAGCAGCCCCATGATCTCCGGCAGCAGCGCGGCGTCGCCCACCGCGATCACCTGGCCCGAGGCCGTATCGAGCCGCAGCGGCCGGCCCTGCCAGTCCGTCATGCGCCCGCCGGCGGATTCGATCACCGGCACCAGCGGCGCCCAGTCCCAGGGCTTCAGGTCGGCTTCGACCACCGCATCCACCAGCCCCAGCGCCAGCAGCCCGTAGGCGTAGCAGTCGCCGCCCCAGGTCACGCGGCGGGCGGCGTCGCGCACCCGGGCGAAGCGGGGGGCTTCCTCCTCCGCGAACATGGAGGGGCTGGTGCAGGAGAGTTCGGCCTCGGCCATCCGCGCGCAGGGGCGGCAGCCCGGCGTGCCGCCCATCGGCCCGCGGAAGGAGAGCGGCCGGCCCTCGGCGCCGATCCAGCGCTCGCCCGTGCCGGGCTGGTCGATCAGCCCCAGCACGGGGCGGCCATGGTGCAGCAGCCCGATCAGCGTGCCGAACAGCGGCCGGCCCGTGACGAAGGCGCGGGTGCCGTCGATCGGGTCCACAACCCAGACCCATTCGGCATCGGCGGCGGCATTGCCGAATTCCTCACCGATCACGCCATGGTCGGGGAAGCGGCTGGCCAGCAGGGCGCGGATGGTGCGCTCGGCCTCGCGGTCCGCCTCCGTCACCGGGCTGGCGTCGCCCTTCGCTTCCACCAGCAGGTGGGAACGAAAAAGGGGGCGGATAACCGCCCCCGCCGCATCAGCGGCCGCCTCGGCGGCCGCGATGAGGTCGTCCATCACGGCAGCGGCTGCGGATTCGCGGAGAGCGTGCGCAGATAGGCGATGACGTCTGCGCGCTGCTCCGCGTTGCGGATGCCGGCGAAGGCCATGCGGGTGCCGCGGATGTAGCGGGCCGGGGCGGCCAGGAAGTGGTTCATCTCCTCATACCCCCAGGGCTTTTCCTTCAGAGCAGCCATAGCGGGGGAGTAGTTGAAGTCCGGGCGATGCGCATGCGGCCCGCCGACCACGCCATAGAGGTTCGGGCCGACCTTGTTGGCCTGCCCATCCTCGAAGGTATGGCAGGCGGAGCAGAGGCGGCCGGCGATCTGCCTGCCGTTGTCGGCATTGGCCGCGGCCAGCAGCGGACCGACCTCGGGGAGCGCGGGTTCCTCCTGCGCCGGGGCACCGCCGCCAGCGGCCGGAACGCCCTCGATCGCGATGGCGGTCTTTTCCAGCTGCTTCGGGTGCACGATCTGCTTCCCGATGAAGCCCGCCACCATGAAGGCGATGCCCGCGGTCAGGACGGCCGCGAATGCCTTGTTAGCCTCCAAGCTCATACTGCCGTCCGATCCCTGCATAATGACCCCGAGCCACGTGCGTTTGCGCCCAGGCGGGGCCTCGACTAGAAGCGGTCGGACCATAATGGCAGAGGCCCTCCGCTTCAACCCGTGTGCCACCGAAGGCGCCACCGGAGAATGGGGGCGCTGCCGGGACATGTGAGCGGTGATGAGATGACGGGTGTGATCGCCTTCCAGGGTATGCCTGGCGCCTATTCCGACCTGGCCTGCCGCAGCGCCTATCCCGGCTGGAACACCCTGCCCTGCCCGTCCTTCGAGGCCGCCATGGCCGCGGTGCGCGAGGGCCGGGCGCAACTGGCCATGCTGCCCTGCGAGAATTCCCTGGCCGGGCGGGTGCCGGACATCCACCGCCTGCTGCCCGATTCGGGCCTGCATGTGGTGGGCGAGCACTACCAGCGGGTCGAGCACTGCCTGCTGGCCCATAAGGGCGCGCGGCTGGAGGATATCCGCCGCGCCCACAGTCACCCGATGGCGCTGGGCCAGGTGCTGAACCTGCTGCGGGAGCGGAAGCTGGAGCCGGTGATCGAGGCCGATACCGCCGGTGCCGCCAAGCTGCTGGCGGAGAATCCCAGCATGGAGGACGCGGCCATCGCCTCCTCCCTGGCCGGCGAGATCTACGGGCTGGAGGTCCTGGCCCGGAATGTCGAGGATTCCGCCGACAACACCACCCGCTTCTATGTCATGTCCGCCACGCCGCAGCCGCTGCCGCCGGGCACGAAGCGGGCGGTGACCACCTTCGTCTTCCGCGTCCGCAACATCCCGGCGGCGCTGTACAAGGCGCTGGGCGGCTTCGCGACCAATGGCGTGAACATGACGAAGCTGGAGAGCTACATGCTCGACGGCCATTTCACCGCCACGCAATTCCTCTGCGACGTCGATGGCGACCCGGAGCAGCCGGGGCTGCGCCGGGCGCTGGAGGAGCTGGCCTTCTTCTCCAAGGAGCTGCGCGTGCTCGGCACCTATGCCGCGCATGACTACCGCTTCCAGCAGGCGGCCGAGGCGGATTGAAGCGCGCTGGGGCGGTCTATACGCCCCCGGCAGGGCAGCATGGCCAGCCGGGCTGAGGCAGGGTGCCGGCGGGGTGCGGCGATGCCGTCCTCCGGCTTTTCCCCGCGCCGAGTCGCCATTGCACCATTTTTTGATTAGCCGCGCGCATATCGAGACCGCTAGTCGGTCGAAGGCTCGCGGGAATGGAAGAATTGGACCTCGGCGCCTTCGCGCGGAACGCGCTCACCTCGACCATCCCTGCCAGTACCGTCCTGAGCCGCCGCTTCCGTGGCCTCACGGGCCTTCTGGTGCTGCTTCCAGGCCTTGCCCTGGCCGACCCGCCTGCCGAACCCAGTCCGATTACGGCGCCCATCCCCGCTGCGACGCCCAGTCCCGCCGCCACGTCCAGCGTGGCTGCCACGCCCAGCCCGGCTGCGGGGACACTCTGCCTCCCGGCCATCGCCGCAGCGGAGCGGAGCCACAAGATCCCGGCACATCTGCTGCGCAGCATCGCCTTCGTCGAGAGCGGGCGGACCGATCCCGTGACCGGCCGCACCGTGCCCTGGCCCTGGGCGATCAATGTCGGCGGCAAGGGATATTTCCACGACACCAAGGAGGAAGCCGTCGAAGCCGTGCGCGGCTTCCAGGCCCGCGGCATCCGCTCCATCGACGTGGGATGCGCGCAGATCAACCTGATGCATCACCCGGATGCCTTCGCCTCGCTGGAGGAGGCATTCGACCCCAAGACCAATACCAGCTATGCGGCCCGCTTCCTGAGAAGCCTGCAGGGAGCGACGCGGAGCTGGCCCATGGCCGCCGCGGGCTACCACTCGCAGACGCCGACTCTCGGCTTCCCCTATGCCCGCAAGGTCATGGCGATCTGGCCAGGTTCCGCCCGCTACGGCACCCTGCCCGTGCCGATACTGGGCACCGAGACGGGCACCGGCGCCCAGACTCTGGCGATTCCCGACATCTACACGCCTGAATTCGCGGCTAAGTCGCGCCGGATCGACGAGGATCTCAGGCGGAGCGGGCTTCGCACCCGGATCGACACCCGCCTGGAAGAAGTCGACCTCCCGTCCGGGCGAATACGCATCACGCTGCCGGCGCCACGGCGGGTGACGCAGCGCGATTCCCGATAGGCCCCTGAAGCCAGGGCGCTGCCTTCGCCGGCTTGCCGGCAAAGGCGGGATGGAACAGGCCTTTCAGCTCCCCGTGCTGCCGAAGCCGCCGGCGCCGCGCGCCGTCTCCGGCAGCACTTCCACCTCCTGCCAGATGGCGCGCACCACGGGCGCGACCACGCCCTGGGCGATCCGCATGCCGCGTTCCACCGTGAAGGGGGCGTCGCCGGTATTGAGCAGGATCACGCCCAGCTCGCCGCGATAATCCTCGTCCACCGTGCCGGGGCTGTTGGGCAGGGCGATGCCGTGCTTCAGCGCCAGGCCCGAGCGCGGGCGGACCTGCAATTCATAGCCGGCCGGCAGGGCGATGCAGAGGCCGGTGGGCACCAGCGCCCGTCCGCCGGGCGGGACGACCAGGGGCGACGAGACCGCCGCCAGCAGGTCGAAGCCGGCGGCGCCGGCGGTGGCATAGGCGGGCAGCGGCAGCCCCTCGCCATGCGGCAGGCGGCGGACGGCGATGGAGACGCTCACGACAGTGCCTCCGCCACCCGCGCGGCCAGGCGGCGGGCCACCTCCTCCTTCGGCAGGCGGGGCCAGTCCTCCACCCCCGCCGCCGTCACCAGATGCACCGCATTCTCCGATCCGCCCATCACATCGCCCGATACGTCATTCGCCACGATCCAGTCACACCCCTTGCGCTGCCGCTTGGCGACGGCATTGGGCACCACATTCTCCGTCTCCGCCGCGAAGCCCACCACCAGCCGGGGGCGGGCCGCATGGGCGGAGAGAGTGGCCAGAATATCCGGGTTCAGCGCCAGGGCCAGGGGCGGCGGCGCTTCGCCCGGCACCTTCTTCAGCTTCTGCCCGGCCTCGCTGGCCGTGCGCCAGTCCGCCACGGCGGCGGCGCAGATGGCGGCATCGGCGGGCAGCGCGGCCTCGCAGGCCGCCAGCATCTCCCGCGCGCTCTCGACATGGACGGCGGTGACGCCCGGCGGGTCCGGCAGGGTCACGGGGCCGGAGACCAGCGTCACCCGCGCCCCCAGCGCCGCCAGGGCGGCGGCGATGGCATGGCCCTGCCGGCCGCTGCTGCGGTTGGCGATGTAGCGGACGGGGTCGATCGGCTCATGCGTCGGGCCGGATGTCACCAGCACATGCCGCCCGGCCAGCGGGCGCGGCCCGGCCAGCAGGGACTCGATGGCGGCGAAGATCTGCTCGGGCTCGGAAAGGCGGCCGGGGCCGCTCTCGGCCTCGGCCATGGCGCCATCCTCCGGCCCCACCACATGGACGCCGCGCGCGCGCAGCAGGGCCATGTTGGCCCGTGTCGCCGGATGCGCCCACATCGCCCAGTTCATGGCCGGCGCCACCAGCACGGGGCGGTCGGTGGCCAGCAGCAGGGTGGTGGCGAGGTCGTCGGCCAGCCCGTGGGCCATCTTCGCCAGCAGATCGGCCGAGGCCGGTGCCACCACCACCAGATCCGGCAGCCGGGCCAGGCGGATATGGCCGATCTCGGCTTCGGTGGTCAGGGACCAGAGATCCTGGTGCACCGCCTCCCCCGCGATGGCCTGCAGGGCATGGGGGGTGACGAAGCGGGCGCCGCCGGAGGTCAGCACGGGCGTGACCCGCGCCCCCGCCTTGCGCAGCAGCCGTGTCAGCGCCAGCGCCTTGAAGGCGGCGACGCTGCCGGAGACGATGAGGAGGATGCGCTTCTCGGACAGCATGGCCGCAGGCTAGCCGCTGGCCCGGCCGACCGGAAGGGCGAGGCCGCTCTCCGGAAATTGTCATGCTTTCGTCATCCATCCGGCAAATACCTGTCATTGCCTGGAAGAATTGGCCAATTCTCCTTCCCGGCAACATCCTTGCCGCAGCAGGGCGGCCAAAAGTCTGCCTTTATTGTGACAGGAAATCAAAATGCTTCGCAAAGTTATTCTTTCCGCTGTTCTCATCAGCGGCTCCATGGGTGCTGCCATGGCGCAGGAACCCCTGAAGGTATTGGGCACTGGCGAGAATTTCGCCGTCGAATACTCCAATGATGGTGGCAACATCCTGGGCGGCGGCCCCGTGCAGGTTTTTGGCAACGGCGAGAGCATCGTCATCCGCCATGCCGAGGGCGCGCCGGCCCAGCGGGGCTGGACGCCGACCATCGTCGATAACGGGGAGAACCTGCGCATCGTCTATACCCCGGCGCGGGATGCGAACCCGATGCCGCAGGGCTAGGGCGGACCCCGATCAGAAGGAATCGCCTGATCGGGTGAGGATGCCCAGCCAGATGAAAGCCGGGCCTCCGGGCTCAGAGGCCCAGCAGGTCCAGGGTGCGGGCGATCACCTTGGCCTCGTCGAAATGCTCCAGCGCGTATCGCCGCCCGGCCTCGCCCATCCGGGCGCGCAGCGCCGGGTCTGCGGCCAGTGCCGCCAGGGCCCCGGCCAGGGGCTGCACCGTCTGCGGCGGCACCAGCAACCCGGTCACGCCATGCTGTACCTGCTCCCGCGGGCCGCGGATATCGGTGGCCACCACCGGCAGGCCGGTCAGCATGGCCTCGATCACCGACATCGGCAGGCCCTCGAAATGGCTGGGCAGGCAGAAGATATCGGCCGCCGCCAGCACGCGCGGGATATCCTCCCGGTATCCCAGCCGCACCAGCCGCCGCCCCAGCACCTGCTGGGCACGGGCGAAATCCTCCGCCATGTCGGGGCCGTGGTCGGAATCCAGCCGGTTGCCCACCACCCAGAGGGTGGCATCCGGCAGCTGCTCCATCGCCCGCAGCAGTTCCACATGCCCCTTGTGGCGGACGATGCGGCTGACGATGACGATGACGCAGTCCCGCTCCGTGGCGCCCAGCTCGGCGCGCAGGGCGGCGCGGCCGGCCGGGTCGGGCCGGAAGCGCGCGGGGTCCCGCCCATTGCCGATGCCCACCGCATGGCGGGCGATGCCGAGGCGCCGGGCATCCGCCGCCTCCTCCTGGCTCACGGTCATGAAGACATCGGTGGCGCGGCCACCCAGCCATTCCAGCCCCATCGACAGCCCCTTCCGCCAGAGCGGGCCGGGCTGGTTGAAGAGGAAGCCATGGCCGGTATAGGCGATGCGCGGCACCCCCGCCGCCTTGGCCGCCGCCCGCGCCAGCAGGCCGGAGATGGGCATATGCCCGTGCACCAGGTCGAATTTCTCCGCCCGGAAGACATCCAGCAGCGACCGGAAGGCGCGCGCCTGGGCCAGCGGGTTCAGGCTGCGGGCCATGGGCACGGGGATCATGCGGAACCCCTCGCCGCGCGGCACCTCCAGCAGCGGGCCATCGGCGCAGAGGCCCACCACCTCATGCCCCCGCTGACGGGCGCCGCGCATCAGCGGCAGCACGAAATGCCGCATGGAGAAATCGACGTTGCAGACTTCAGCGATCTTCATGGATTGCGGCGGCGGGGGAGCATGGAAGCTCCCCGGCCATCCCTCTTCTCTTCGTTTCAGGCGCGCACGGGGCCGGGCGCCAAGCCCGTCTCAGCCCTCGGCGGAGGATTGCGGCAGGTTCACCCGGCTCAGCGCCCATTGCACCGAGCCGGTGCCGGCCTCGGCGGTCAGCACCACCTGGCTGGTGCGGCGCGGCTCGCCGGCCATGAAGACACTCTCCTCCAGCCCGGCCCTGGCCCGGCTGGCGCGCAGCCGCCAGCTGGCGCCGCTGGGCAGCCGCAGCAGCACCGTGTTCTCCTCCTCCTGCAGGCTTGCGACGATGCCGGGATGCAGATGGAAGCGGATGGTATAGGCGGGGACCTCCTCGCCCTCCACCATATCCTCCCCGCGCAGGTCGTCGCCGGATTCGGAGAGATAGAGGCGGCGGCGGTGGATGACGCCGAAGCCGCGCCGGTAGCCGTCATGGCTGGCATCCAGCCATTGCGCGCCATTGGCTTCCTGGCGCTCGGCCTCCACCACCTCCACCCGGCGGCCGAGGCCGTCTTCCTTCAGCTCGCTGCTGTTGGTGTCGGAGAGCGTGAGGGTGGAATGGGCGGCGGTGGCCCGCAGCGCGTCGCGCCAGCCGGCCTCGGCCGCCGGCGCCGCGCCGCAATTGACGATGACGCGGTCCCGCCCCACCGACATCTCGAAGGACAGGGTGCCGGCATGGTGCAGCCGGTCGGCATGGCGCGGCAGGCCGGCGGGGCCGCTGGAGGGGCCGCGCCCCTGCTCCGGCGGCGCGCCGCAATCGGCGATCACCAGGGTGCGCCCGGCCTGCAGCCGCTGGAAGCCCGCCTCGCCCAGGATGAGCGGCGCGCGGCCGCGCGCCTGCCCCTGTGTCAGCACCAGGTCCACCAGCGCCGCGCCCTCGTTCCGCGTGCCGTTGAAGAGCGCGAGCCCGCCATCGCCATGGCGGAACAGCCGCAGCGCCGGCGCGGCGCGGTCCAGCGCCAGGGCGAGGTGCGGCGGCGCCTCCAGCCCCGCGCCATGCACGAGGTTGCGGATCTCGATCAGGTCCTGCACGGCCTGCAGCAATTGCGCCGGGCTGCGCTCGACATGCCCGCCATCGGGCAGGATCTGGCGGTCGATCTCGGCCGGCAGCAGGCGCAGGCAGCGGGCGATCCAGGCTTCCTCGGCCAGCGCCACGGCGGCGGCCAGCGCGCCCTTCAGCGCCACCAGGGCGCCGCGATGCCCGCTCTCATCCGGCAGGCTGGCCACCAGCACGCGGGCATCCTGCGCCAGCCGCACCATGATGGCGCGGCGGAAGCCGTCCTCGGCGGTGGCCGCCAGGAAATCCCAGTGGCCGAGCCAGGCGGAGATGCGAGCCCCCGCCACCTCCGGCACCGCCGCCATCGCCTCATTGCCGCCATAGGCCAGCCAGTCGGCGGCCAGGTCGCGGGCGCGCAGCCGGGCGCCGTCGGTGCCCAGGGCCCGCAGGTCGCGCAGCCAGGCGAAGCCATGCACGGCGGCCCGCCAGGTGGCGGAGCCCCCGGCGGCGGTCCAGCCCGTGCCGCCTTCCTGCGTCAGCATCAGCGCGCGGGTGGTGCCCTGCACCTCGCATTCGCCGCGCAGCAGGCGCTGGCCGCGCGCGGCATCCCCCGGCCAAAGGTCCCGGAAGGCGCGGGCCGGCGCCTCCGGCACCTTGATCGGCTTCAGCCCCGCCACAACCTTGCGCGCGCCGCGCAGCCAGTCCGACATCAGGCGCGCTTCCCCCGCAGCGCGGCAATGGCCGCGGCGTAATCCGGTTTGCCGAAGACGGCGGTGCCGGCCACCAGGGCATCGGCGCCCGCCTGGATGCAGAGCGGCGCCGTCTGCTCCGTCACGCCGCCATCCACCTGCAGATGGATCTCCCGCCCGGTGGCATCGATCATCCGCCGCAGCTCGGCGATCTTGGGCAGCTGGGACTGCAGGAAGGACTGGCCGCCGAAGCCCGGATTGACCGTCATCACGAGGATCAGGTCCACCAGGTCCAGCACCGGCGCCACGGCCGAGGCGGGGGTGCCGGGGTTCAGCACCACGCCCGCCTTCTTGCCCAGCGCCCGGATGGTCTGGAGCGAGCGGTGCAGATGCGGCCCGGCCTCCGGGTGCAGCGAGATGAGGTCCGCGCCCGCCTCGGCGAAGGCCGCGAGGTAGGGGTCGGCGGGCGCGATCATCAGGTGCACATCGAAGGCCATGCGGCTGTGGCGCCGGAGCGCCTTCACCACCGCGGGGCCGAAGCTGATATTGGGCACAAAATGCCCGTCCATGATATCGAGGTGCAGCCAGTCCGCGCCGGCTGCCTCGATGGCGGCCACCTCCTCTCCCAGCCGCGCGAAATCGGCTGCCAGGAGGGATGGGGCGATGATCAGGGGACGTGTCACGCCGTGTTTATGCCTCCCGCCGCTGAGGCTCACAAGCAGCCGCCCGGGCTTTCACCGCGAGAATGACGATGGCTTGACCCGCATGCCCGGCGACACGACGTTCTTGCCAAGCGAGGCGGAGGCCGGCATGCCGCGCCTTCGCGCAACAAGGACCGAAACCATGAGCGAACTGACCAAGCCCGTCAGCGACGACAGCTTCAAGGCCGATGTGCTGGAAGCCCCCGGCCCCGTGCTGGTGGATTTCTGGGCGGAATGGTGCGGCCCCTGCCGCATGGTGGCCCCGATCCTGGACGAGATCGCCAAGGACTATGAGGGTCAGCTGACCATCGCCAAGGTGAATATCGACGAGAACCCGGTGACGCCGAACGACTATGCCGTGCGCGGCATCCCCACCATGATCCTGTTCAAGGACGGCAAGCCGGTGGAAACCAAGGTCGGCGCCCTGCCCAAGAGCCAGTTGAAGGACTGGATCGCCGGCGCCCTGGCGAAGTAGGCCCGGGATGCCGCTGCCCGGCATGACCAGGGGGCGCCGCCCCCTGGCCCGGCTGGCCGCCGCCATGGCCGCCGCCGTGATGCTGGCGGGGCCGGCCTGCGCCCAGCGCGTGCCGGGCACCGGGGAGGTGGTGCGCGGGGCCAGCGAGCCCTTCCGCGTCTCCACCTTCAGCGCCGGGCTGGAGCGCCCCTGGGGCGCCGCCTTCCTGCCCGACGGCCGGTTGCTGGTGACGGAGCGGCCGGGGCGGATGCGGATCGTCTCGCCGGATGGCACCCTCTCCCCGCCGCTGGGCGGCGTGCCGGAGGTGCTGGCCGCCGGCCAGGGCGGGCTGCTGGATGTGCAGCCGGCGCCCGATTTCGCCACCACGCGCGAACTCTATTTCTGCCAGGCCGCCATGGTGCAGGGCGACGGCGGCCGAGGCGCCGCCACCCGCCTGGTGCGCGCCCGCCTCTCCGCCGACGCCAGGCATCTGGAGATGACGCAGCCCATCCTGGACGCGCTGCCGGCGCAATCCTCCGGCCGGCTGCATTACGGCTGCCGCATCGCCTTCGGCCGGGACGGCAAGCTCTATCTCTCCACCGGGGACCGCCACGCCGAGAAGATGCGGGCGCAGCGGCTGGACGACCTGGCCGGCAAGGTGCTGCGGCTGGAGCGCGATGGCCGCCCCGCCGAGGGCAATCCCTTCCTTGGCCGCCCGGATGCCCGGCCCGAGATCTTCACCTATGGCCACCGCAACCCGCAGGGGCTGGCGCTGAACCCCTGGACGGGCAGCCTGTGGGAGGCCGAGTTCGGCGCCCGGGGCGGGGATGAGGTGAACCTGCTGAAGCCCGGCCTGAATTACGGCTGGCCCATCGTCACCCATGGGGTGGATTACGACGGCAGCCGGATCGGCGAAGGCAGCTCCCGCCCCGACATGGAGGAGCCGCTGCGCTACTGGGTTCCCTCGGTCAGCCCCTCCGGCATCGGCTTCTATGACGGCGAGGCCTTCCCGGGCTGGAAGGGCAGCCTCTTCATGGCCAGCCTGAACACGCCCGGCCTGCTCCGCCTCTCGACCGATGGCGACCGTATCACGGGGGAGGAGCGGCTGCTCTGGGGCGAGTTGCGCTTCCGGCAGGTGCTGCAGGGGCCGGACGGGCTGATCTATATCCTGACCGACGAGGGGCGCGGGCGCATCCTGCGGCTGGAACCGGTGGCCGGGCGCGGCTAGGGCGGCTTCCGCTCACCCGGGTTCACTTCACCTGCTCCAGCCATGTGTTCCGGCGCGCAGCCCCACCCGGTCCGGTGATCCCGCCTGACCGGGTGGCGGGGGCATGAGGCGCCGCCGCCCCCGGCCTCGTCTCAGGCGGAGGAAGGGACCACTTCCGAGGTGCCGGGCTGCCCCAGCGCCTCCAGCAGGGCGATCCGCAGCGAGGCGAGCTTGCGCTCGTTCTCGATCTTCAGCCCGAAGACGTCCTTCACGTAGAAGACATCCACCGCCCGCACGCCATAGGTGGTGATATGGGCGGAGGCGATCTGCAGCCCCTGCTCGCTGATGGCCGCCGTCATGTCATGCAGCAGGCCGGGCCGGTCGCGCCCGTTCAGTTCGATGACCGTGTGGGTATTGCTGGCGTGGTTGTCGATCACCACGCGCCCGGGCACCTGCACCGCGCGCAGCCGCGCCGGCTCCCGCCGCACCTTGAGGATCTCCTGCGTCAGGTTCAGCCGGCCGGAGAGCGCCTGCTCGATCAGCACGGAAAGGCGCGCCAGGCGGTGCGGCGCGTCGAAGGCGCCGCCCTGGGCGTCCTGCACCCAGAAGGTGTCCAGCGCGCGGCCATTGGTCATGGTGTGGATGCGCGCATCGACGATGCTGGCCCCCGCCACCGCCAGCGCGCCGGCGATGCGGCTGAAGAGGCCGGGGTGGTCGGTGCAATAGACCGTCACCTCCGTCACCGCCCGGCTTTCCAGCACGCGGGAGGAGACGGTCAGCGGCGCGCCGGTGGCCTCGGCCTCCCGGATCAGGGCGGCATGGCGGGCATGGGTCTCCGGGTCGAAGGAGAGCCAGTAGCCGGGATAGCCGAGGCTGAGGAACTGCTCCACCACCTCCTTCGGCTGGTCCTCCAGCATGGCGGCGGCGGCCTGCTTGGCGCGGGAGACGCGCACGTCCCGCTCGGGCACCGAGAGGCCGCCGGCCAGGACCTCCGCCACGCGCCAGTAGAGTTCCCGCAGCAGCGTCGCCTTCCAGCCGTTCCAGACCTTGGGGCCGACGGCGCGCATATCGGCGACGGTCAGCACCAGCAGCAGGCGCAGGCGCTCGGGCGACTGCACGACCTCGGCGATGTCGAGGATGGTCTTGGGGTCGTCGATGTCGCGTTTGAAGGCGGTCTGGCTGACCAGCAGGTGGTTCAGCACCAGCCAGGAGACGGTCTCCGTCTCCTCCTGGTTCAGGCCGAGGCGGGGGCAGATCTCGAGCGCTAGGCCCGCGCCCAGCTCGGAATGGTCGCCGCCCCGGCCCTTGGCGATATCGTGCAGCAGCGTCGCGACATAGAGCGCGCGGTGGGACTGCAGCTGGCCGATCAGCTCGGAGGCGACCGGCACGGCCTCCTCCAGATCACCTCGCTCCAGCTGGTTCAGCACGCCGATCGCCTCGATCGTGTGCTCCTCCACCGTGAAGACGTGATAGGTGTCGAACTGCATCAGCCCGACGATGCGCGCCCAGTCCGGGATATAGCGGGAGAGGAAGCCGGCCTCGTTCAGCACCCGCATCCAGCGGTGGGAATCCTTCCCCTCCAGCAGGTCGAGGAAGATGCCGGCGGCGTGGCTGTCGTCCCGCAGGGCCTGGGCGCGCGGGGCGTTGCGGATCAGCGCCCGCCGCGCCAGGGGGTGCAGGTCCAGCCCCCGGTCCCGCGCCGCGCGCACCAGGCGCAGCATGACGGCGGGATCGGCGGCGATGTCCTTGTCGGGGGCGAAGATCAGCCGGCCATCCGCGAGGGCGATGCCGGCGGCGGCGAGCGCGGGATCGCTGGCCTTCTGCACGGCCGGGGCGCCCAGGGCGGCGCGCTCGATGGCCGGTTCCAGGAGGTGGGAGAGGCGCACCACGTCCCGGGCGGTGAGGAAGAGGTGCTTCATGAAGCGCTCCACCCCATCCTGCTTCCCGTGGCGGGTATAGCCCATCCGGGCCCCCACCACGGGCTGCAGGTCGAAGGTCAGCCGCTCCTCGGCGCGTCCCGTCACGTAGTGGAGGTGGAAGCGCACGGTCCAGAGGAAGTCCCAGGCGCGGCGGAAGGCGCGGGCCTCGCGCTCCGTCAGAAGGCCGCCGCCGGGGCTCTCGGGGCCCACCAGCTCCGGCATCCGCTGCACGCCGAAGGCATAGCGCGCCAGCCAGTACATGGTCTGGATGTCGCGCAGGCCGCCGCGGCCTTCCTTGATATGGGGTTCGACCAGATAGGGGCTGTCGCCATAGCGCTTGTGGCGCGCCATGCGCTCGGCCCGCTTGGCGGCGAGGAACTGCCCCACGCCCCACTCCTGGCGTGCCTGGCTGAAGGCGGCGTCGAAGCGCTCGAAGACCCCGCTCTCCCCGGCCAGGAAGCGGCTGTCCAGCAGGGCGGTCTGGATGGTGGCGTCGGCCCTGGCATCCTCCAGGCACTCGCGGATGCTGCGGGTGGCATGGCCGACCTTCAGGCCGAGGTCCCAGAGCATGTAGAGCATGAACTCCACAGCCCGCCGCCCGCGCGGCCCGAGCGGCGCATCCGAGAGGAAGAGCAGGTCGATATCGGAAAAGGGCGCGAGGACGCCACGGCCATATCCGCCGGTGGCCGCCAGGGCGAAGGGCGGCTCGGAGGCGGCGGCGAGGGGATTGGCGCCGCGCTCGCCAGCCTCAGGCGCCACCTGGGCGAGGGTATAGGCATGGATCGCCGAGATCAGCCCGTCCGTCAGCTCCGCCAGCGCCCGCCCGGCGGCGAGGCCGGAGAGGGCATGCGCCTCGAAAGCCTCCTGCACGCGGGACTGGATGCGTCCGAGCTGCCGCCGCAGCAGCGTGAGCGCGACATCCCGCGGCACCGGCGCGCCGGGTCTCGGCACCAGGTCGAGGGCGAGGTCCGGCAGGGGGCGCAGGGGACGCGCGCCGGAGGGGCGGTCGGTGGAAGCGATGGCGTCGGGCATGTCGCCGCTGCTGATCATCCCTTCATGTTATCCTCTGCTGCGACGCGGCAACAGCGTCCTCAACACGAATAGGTGTCATGATCTTGCCGGACAGGCCATTGATCCCGCGGCTGTGGCCTCAGCGCAGCAGGGATTTGAGCCGGTAGAGGGCCTCCAGTGCCGCGCGGGGGGTCAGGACATCCGGGTCCAGCGCCTCCAGCGCCGCGCGCAGGGGGTCCGGCCCCTCCGGCTCCGGCTCCTCGGGCGCGGCGGGCGCGCGGGCGAAGAGCGGCATCTCCCCGGCCAGGGGGTCGAGGCCCCTCGCCCGCTCCTCCAGCGCCGCCAGCACGGCGGTGGCACGCATCACCACCTCGCGCGGCACGCCGGCCAGCCTGGCCACATGCAACCCCCAGGAGCGTTCGGAGGCCCCGGGCGCGACGAGGTGCAGGAAGACCACCTCGCCGCGATGTTCCCGCACCTTCATGGTCGCGGGCGCCAGTTCCGGCAGCTTGCCTGTGAGCGCGGTGAGTTCGTGGAAGTGGGTCGCGAAGATGGCACGGCAGCGGATGCGGTCGTGCAGCGCCTCCAGCACCGCCCAGCCGATGGCGAGGCCATCCCAGGTGGCGGTGCCGCGCCCGACCTCGTCCAGCACCACCAGGGAACGCTGGGTGGCCTGGTTCAGGATGGCGGCGGTCTCGGTCATCTCCACCATGAAGGTGGAGCGGCCGCCGGCGATGTCGTCCGCCGCGCCGACGCGGGAGAAGAGCCGGTCCACCAGCCCGATTCGGGCGGCCTCGGCCGGCACGAACATGCCGGCCTGGGCCAGCACGGCCATGATGGCGTTCTGCCGCAGGAAGGTGGATTTGCCGGCCATGTTCGGCCCGGTCAGCAGGCAGAGTCGCTGGCCGGGCGAGAGGTCGGCGTCATTGGGCACGAAGGCCGCGCTTTTCAGCGGGTCGCGCGCCAGGGCGGCCTCCACCACGGGGTGGCGGCCCTGGGTGATGCGGAAATCCGTCCGCTCCACCATCTCCGGCCGGCACCAGCGCTGGCCGGCGGCCAGTTCGGCGGCGGCGGCATGGATGTCGAATTCGGCCATGGCCTGGGCGGCGGCGTCGATGCCGAAGGCTGCACGCAGGCAGAGGTCGCGCAGGTGGCGCACCACCAGCGCCTCCCGCCTCGCGGCCTGCTGCCCGGCCTCGGCCAGCCTGCGGTCCAGATCCGCCAGGGCGGCGCAGGTGAAGCGGATGGCATTGGCCATGGTCTGGCGGTGCACCGGCGCCATGGGGCCGGGCGCGGGCGGGGCGCGCAGGAGCTTCTCGCCGGCGGCGGCGGGCAGTTCGGCCAGATAGCCGAATTGCTGGTGGTGGCGGATCTTCAGGCTGGCCACGCCCCAGGCCTGGGCAAGGTCGAGCTGCATGGCGGCGATGGCGGCGCGGCCGTCGTCGCGCAGGCGCCGCAGGGCGTCCAGCTCCCCGTCATAGCCCTGGGCCACGACGCCGCCATCCTCGATGCGGGCGGGCAGGTTCTCCGCCAGCGCCCGGTCCAGCTCGGCGCGGGGAGAGGCTTCCGGCACCAGGGCGGCGGCGGCCTCCTCCAGCAGCGCCGGCAGGGGGCGGCCGCGCAGGAAGTCCGCCATGGCCTCGGCCCGTGCCAGGCCGTCCCGCAGGGCGGCGAGGTCGCGCGGGGCGAAGCGGTCCAGGGAGAGCCGGGCCAGGGCGCGGGCCATGTCCGGCGCGCCCTTCAGATGGCCGCGCAGCGTGGCGCGGGCGGGGGCATCCGCGAGCAGGCAGGCCACGGCCTCGTGCCGTGCCAGGATCGGCGCCATCTCCGCCAGCGGGCAGGCGAGGCGCGAGGCCAGCTCCCGCGCGCCGGCGCCGGTCAGCGTCCGGTCGACGGCGGAGAGCAGGCAGTTGCGGGTATCGCCGCGCTCGCTGCGCAGGATCTCCAGGCTGCGGCGGGTGGCGGCGTCCATCCGTAGCGTGCCGCCACCGCCCGCGGGCTCGGGCGGGCGCAGGCGCGGCGCGGCCTCGCCCTGGGTGGCGCGGATATAGGCCAGGGCCATGGCGGCGGCGGATAATTCGGGGGGCTGGAAGGCGCCGAAGCCCTCCATGCTGGCGACGCCGTAGAATTCCGCCAGGTCCCGCGCCGGGTCGCGCCCAGGCTCCTGCGCCGCGATGCGGTCGGCCCAGGGGGCCAGGGCGGGGTGGCCCTCCAGCGCCGCCGGGGCCAGCAGCTCGGCAGGTTCCAGCCGGGCCAGCAGGCCAGCAAGCTCGGCCTCCGGCAGCAGCTCGGTGCGGAAGGCGCCGGTGGAGAGGTCGGCCCAGGCCGCGCCCAGTTCTCCGCCATGGGGCGCCCCCTGCCGCGGGCAGAGCGCCAGCAGCCAGGCCGGGCGGGCGCCTTCCAGCAGCGCGTCCTCGGTAATGGTGCCGGGAGTGACGAGGCGCACCACCTCCCGCCGGATGGTCGGGGCCTTGCGGGCCTTGGCCTGCTCCGGCGTCTCCCGCTGGTCGCAGATGGCGACGCGCAGCCCCGCGCGGATCAGCCGCGCCAGATAGCCTTCCAGCGCATGCGCGGGCACGCCGGCCATGGGGATGGGCTGGCCCTGGTGCTCGCCCCGGTGGGAGACGGCCAGGCCCAGCAGCTCGCCGGCCCGGTGGGCATCCTCGAAGAAAAGCTCGAAGAAATCCCCCATGCGGAAGAAGATCAGGGCGCCCGGATGCTGGGCGCGGGCGGCGAACCACTGCGCCATGGCGGGGGTGGCCCCCTCCGCCGTGCGGGCAGGGGCCGCGCGGCCGTCATCGGGCGCGTGGGCGGGCAGCGGAAGGTTGGGGGCGGCACGGTGCATGCCGGTCTCCTAGAACAGATCGGCCCCGCCCGGAATGCCGCGCCGCAGCCCCTTGAGCCGCCTGCCTGCCATGCCGACCTGATACGGCCGACGCCCGGGAATCACCCCGCCGTTGGCGGCTGAGATCCCATGAAGCTTGACGTGGGCGGCCCAGCGTGTCGAATCCGCTTCAGGTTTACATTGTCATGCCCCAGCTCTCCATTCTCACCCCCCTCGGCGCGCTCACCCTCTCGGAAGAGGACGGCGCCATCATCGCGCTGGACTGGGGCCGTGGCCGCGACCAGGAGGAGACGCCCGGCCTGCGCGCCGCGGCCGACCAGCTGCAGGATTATTTCGACGGGCACCGCCTGGTCTTCGACCTGCCGCTCGCGCCCTTCGGCAGCCCCTTCCGCCAGCGGGTCTGGGCGGCGCTGCGCGCCATCCCGCCGGGCGAGACGCGGGGCTATGGCGACCTGGCGCGGCAGCTCGGCACCGCCGCGCGGGCCATCGGCGGCGCCAATGGCGCCAACCCCATTCCCATCATCATCCCCTGCCACCGGGTGGTGGGGGCGGGCGGCGCGCTGGGCGGCTATTCCGGCGGCGAAGGGCCCGCCACCAAACGCTACCTGCTCGACCTCGAACGGCGCGCACTGCGCCAGCAAGGATCGCTCCTATGAACCATGCCATCCGCGTCCATGCCCATGGCGGCCCAGAGAACATGGTCTGGGAGGAAGTGCCCCTGCCGACCCCCAAGCCGGATGAGGCTCTGGTGCGCCATGAGGCGGTCGGGCTGAACTATATCGACGTCTATTTCCGTACCGGCCTCTACAAGGTGCCGCAGCTTCCCGTCACCCTGGGGATGGAGGGTGCGGGCGTCGTCGAAGCCGTGGGCGCAGAGGTGACGAACCTGAGGCCCGGCGACCGCGTGGCCTATGCCATGGCGCTGGGCGCCTATTGCGAGGCGCGCACCATCAAGGCGGACCGGCTGGTGAAGCTGCCGGATGCCATCGACTTCCGGACCGGCGCGGCCATGATGCTGCAGGGGATGACCGCCCAGTACCTGCTGCGCCGCACCTTTCCGGTGAAGGCGGGGCAGACCATCCTGGTGCATGCGGCGGCCGGCGGCGTCGGCCTGATCCTGTGCCAATGGGCCAAGGCGCTGGGCTGCACCGTCATCGGCACCGTCTCCACCGAGGCCAAGGCGGAGCTGGCGCGGCAGAACGGCGCCGACCACGTGCTGATCGCCGGCCAGGACAACCTGCCGGCGCGGGTGAAGGAGATCACCGGCGGCGCCATGCTGCCCGTGGTCTATGACAGCGTGGGCCGCGACACCTTCATGGATTCGCTGGACTGCCTGGCGCCCTTCGGCACCATGGTCTGCTACGGCAATGCCTCCGGCCCCGTGCCGCCCTTCGACATCGGTATCCTGGCCGCCAAGGGCTCGCTCTACCTGACGCGGCCGACGCTGGCCACCTATACTGCCCGCCCGGCGGATCTGGAGGCCACGGCGGCCGACCTCTTCGCCGCCGTGCAGTCCGGGGCGGTGAAGATCCGCATCAACCAGACCTATGCGCTGAAGGACGCCGCCGAGGCCCACCGGGCGCTGGAAGCCCGCCAGACCACCGGCAGCACCGTCCTCATTCCCTGAGGGGCTCAGCCCCTTCCGGGCTGGCCTCGGGCCCGCCGCCCTCCGCGTCGGGCCGGGCCGCCAGCTTCGCGAAGAAGCTCTGCATATCCATCACCCGCAGGCGCTCCAGGAAGGCCTGGACATGGGCGCTCTGGTGCCGGTCCGGCAGCTCCGTGGCGCGCCAGACGATGAAGACCGCATTGGCCATCACCGGCCGCGCCGCCTCCTTCAACTGGAGCAGCAGCGGCAGGGACAGGCTGTCCAGCCAGCCCTTGTGCAGCACCACCCAGTCGTAATCCCCCTCCCGCCCCGGCCCCTCGCCGGGGGGCGGGGCATGGCCATAGCTGTCCATCCGCGCCTGCTCGGGCAGCCAGGGGCGGAAGGCCTCAGGCGCCAGCACGCGGCTGGCGGGCGCCACCTGCGCCTCCAGGAAGCCGGCGACCTCGGCCCAGGCCGGGTCGGGCAACGGCTCCGGCCGTGGCGGCGCGACGGGCACCTCCACCTTCACTTCCACCTCGACGATCTTCACCACCTCGGCCGGCGGGGGCCGGTTCTCCGGCGGCAGCGTCATCTCCGGCTCGGGCAGGGCGACCTGCAACAGGCGGAAGGCATGCATCAGCACCTCCCCCTCGGCCGGGGCCGGCTGCCGCAGCCGGAACTCGAAGGAATTGCCGGCCAGCGCCGGCGGCACGGTGAAGGGCAGTGAGGCCCGCACCCGGCCCTGCACCGGCATCCGCGCCAGCACCCTGCGGCCGCCCTCGGTATCCACCTGCAATTCCAGGGGTGCGGTGCCGCTGGCCTCCAGATCCACCTCCAGCGCGAAGCGGCCGGCGCCGAGGGGCTGGTAAGGCCCGTAGAAGACGCTGCCGGCCCGGTCCTCCAGCGGCAGGCAGGGCACGCCGCCCCTCACCATCCAGGGGCGGGCGGACCGGAAGCGATGCCGCGCGGCCCGGTAGTCCTGCAGCGGCATCGGCGCGCCGGCGGCGGGGATGAAGCGCGGGCGCTGGCTGATGGCGAATTCCGTGATGGCGTCGATCACCCGCTCGGCCGCGCGGCCGTCGCGCGGGCCGAAGGCCATCTGGGCCCAGTAGTCGCGCCGGGCCGCATGAGCCTCGGGATGCGCCAGGGCGCTGGCCACGGCCGCGCTCAGCGTTTCCAGGGTGCAGACCGGGCCATAATCGATCGGCACCGGCCGCTCCAGCATCCGCGCCAGCAGATAGTCGGGCTCCGCGGGGTTATCGAGCAGCACCATCGGCATGCCGATGGCGCAAAGCTCGAAGCCGATGCCGGAGGTATCCGTCACCGCGCAGTCCAATGCCACCAGATGGTCGAGGCGGGAAAGCGCGGCGGAGGGCTGGAAGTGCAGTTCCTCCACCTCACTCTTGTCGTGCTCCAGCGCATGGGGGAGGACGACGACGTTGAAGTCGCGCTCCAGCAGCGCCTCGGCCTCCCGCAGCCGGTGGGCGCGCTGGGCGTGGTGCAGGGTGCCGTCATGCCGCCAGGTCGGGCAGTAGCCGATGATCGGGCGCGCGTCGAAGCCATAGATCTCGCGCAGCCGCCGGCGCAGGGCCGGGGCGCTCTGGCGGCGCCGCGCCAGCAGGTCGATCTTGGGGGAGCCGAGGCCATGCACCGTCGTCATCCGGTTGCCGGGGGCTGCGGCCTGGTCGTCGATGATGCCGGTATCGCGCCCATAGGGCAGCAGCAGCAGGTCGACATCCAGGGTCAGGTGGCCGCGCTTGGCGAGGCCCAGGCCATGGGTCATGAAGACGCGCGGCCGCGGGCAGCCCAGCAGCGCGACATCCTGCAGGCCGACATAGGCATCGGCGTCATAGCGCGTGGCGCAGCGCAGGCTGGTGGTCACGAGATGCCGGCGCCTGCGCGCCTCGGCGATCATCGGCGAGAGCAGGTCGTTGTACTGGATCTCATCGAGGATGAAGTGAAAATGCATCGGCGTTCACTCCGGGCCGCGGCTCAGGGCCGCAGGCCGGCGCCCGCGGCGATGCCACCCTTGATCTCGGTGGTCGAGACCCCCTCGGTGCGCGGCAGGTAGACCACCTCGCAGAGTTCGCGGAACTGGTCGAAGCGGCCGGCCCAGTCGTCGCCCATCACCAGCACCTGCGCCCCATGCGTGCGGATGTAATGCGCCTTCAGATCCAAGCTCTCCTCGGCGAAGACCTCATCGACATAGCGCAGCCCGGCGACGATGGCGAAACGCTCGGCCTCTGGGAAGACGGGATAGATGCCCTTCTTGCGGAAGTTCAGCTCGTCGGTGGAGACGCCGACCACGAGCCGGTCGCCCAGGTCCCGAGCCCGCCGGATGATATTCAGATGGCCGATATGGAACAGGTCGAATGTTCCGAAGGTGATGACGCAGCGGGGCAAACCGGAATCACTCTGGTTAAGGTTTGATGTCATTTACATGACACCTTGCATACCTATCCCGACCGCCGTTGTATATGCCAAAGCCATGCCTCACCTGCGCAGGAAGTAACGGTAACGGTAAACTTCTCGCAGGCCCAGATCGCCATACAGGGCGATGGCCGGCGCGTTCGCCGCCGAGACCTGCAGCCAGGCGGTTTCCGCCCCCCGCTCCGCCGCCCAGGCCATGGCGGCGCCCAGCACCCGGCGGCCCAGCCCCCGCCTGCGGAAATCCGGATGCACCGCCACGTCGAACAGCCCGGCCAGCGCGCCATCCGCCGTCACCTGCGCGGCGGCGGCCGGGCGGCCGCCGAGGCGCAGCAGCATCCAGGCGGCAGGGGCCAGCATCAGGCCGGGGGCGCGCATCTTCTCCTCCCGCCGGGCGGGGGTCTGATACTCGGCGGTGGCGATGACGGAGAGCCAGGCCTCGTCCGGCGCCGTCAGGGCCTCCACCGCCGGGTCGGTGGCGGCGAAAACGCCGGGGCCGGCCATCACCAGCGAATCCTTGTCCCGCCCATAGCCGCGTGCCAGCAGCAGATCCTCCAGCCCCGGCGGGTCCAGCGGCGTGGAGCGGAAGCGGGCGGCCAGGCCGTGCCGGGCATAGGCGGCCTCGATGCGCGGGATACGCGCGGCGAGCTCCGGGTCCGGCGCGGCGGAGAGGGCGCTGGCGGCATTGGCCCGGCCGGTGCCGCCGAGGAAGGCGCGCACCAGGAAGGGCCCGTCGAAGCCCGTGCGCGCCGCCGGCACCGCGGTATGGGATGCGTGTTCCAGAGTGGCGACTTCCGGCGTTTGATAGGGCATCGGCTTCTCCTGCTGCGGTCGCAGCATGCGGATGGCGGGCCGGGTGGCAAGAGGCGCCTTGGCGCCCTCCGGCGCATCGGGCAGAAGGGCGGCGACACGGAGGGCGGCATGAGCGAGCGGCACAGCATCGGCGCGGCGGGCATCGCCGCCACCATCAGGCCGGAGGGCGCGGATCTGACCAGCCTGCGCGATGCCGGGGGCGAGGAGCTGCTCTGGCAGGCCGGGCCGGAATGGCCCCGCCATGCCCCCGTGCTCTTCCCCGTGGTGGGGCGGCTGGCGGGCGACACCCTGCGGCATGAGGGGCGCGAATACCGCATGACGCAGCACGGCTTCGCGCGGGACAGCCTCTTCGAATGGGCCGAGCGCACGGAAAGCCGCGCCGTCCTGCGCCTGGCGGACAGCGAGGCGACGCGCGCCGCCTATCCCTTCCCCTTCCTGCTGGAGATGATCTACGCGGCGGAGGAGCGGACCCTCTCCGTCACCACCCGCGTCCATAATCCCGGCCGCGCCGTGCTGCCCTGCGGCGTCGGCGCGCATCCCGCCTTCCGCTGGCCGCTGGCCGGGGGCGTGGCGAAGGAGGCGCATTTCCTCTCCTTCGCCGTGCAGGAAGGCGGGCCGGCCCTGGCGGTGGAGGGCGCGCTGCTGGGGGCGGAGAAGCCCCTGCCCTTCGATGGCCGCACCCTGCCGCTCTCCCCCGGCCTCTTCGCGCAGGACGCGCTGGTGATGCCGGGGGTGACCAGCCGCTCCCTGCGCTTCATCGCGCCGGGGCCGGCGGGCAAGGTGGCGCGCGCCATCACCGTCTCCTGGGAAGGCTACAAGGACCTGGGCATCTGGTCGAAGCCGGGGGGCGCGCCCTTCCTCTGCATCGAGCCCTGGTTCAGCATGGCGAGCCCGGTGGGCTGGGACGGCGAGTTCCTGCACAAGCCCGGCATCCTGCTGCTGCCGCCGGGGGAGAGCCGCGACTTCATCTGGCGCGTCACGGTCTGACCGCTCCCCGGCCGATTGACTTGGCGCAGGCACGGAGGCAGCGTTCCCCCCTGCCGGGCTGGGGGAGGATTTGGCCATGGATATCGGTGTACCGCTGAAGGATCTCGGGCCCATCGACGTGAAGGGCCTGCTGAAGCTTGTCGAGGGCCTGACGGAAGAGGACTGGACCGGCAATACCTTCCGCCAGGACGCGGTCGCGGCCGGCGCGCATTCGGCCACCGACAACATCCTGATGAAGACCGAGTGGCATCCCTCGGCCTCCACCAGCGGGCTGCAGCATTTCGAGGACCTGGTCTGTGTCTGGGCCCGGGCCAAGGGACACGACCCCCAGCCCTTCCTGCCGATCGCGCGGGAGGATACGGATGTCTGGCCGGTCTACACCATGCCGGACTGGCTGCGCTTCCAGGAGGTGCTGGCCCCGGTGGTGGAGCAGGCCATCGCGCCGCTGAAGACCCCGCGCGGCGTGGTCACCCGGCTGGCGCTGGTGCGGCTGAAGGCCGGCGGGCATATCGCGCCGCATATCGACGGCCATGCGATGGCGGCGCGCGCGCACCGCATCCATGTCTCGCTCTCCAGCACGCCCTCGGTCGAGTACAAGATCGACGGCCGCAAGTTCACGATGGCCATGGGCCATGCCTATGACTTCAACAACCGCGTGCGCCATTCCGTGCGGAACAACGGCAAGCGGGAGCGCGTGAACCTCTTCGTGGACTACTACCCCAATCCCGGGCTGGTCTTCCGCAACCCGATGGATGTCTCGGCCCCGCTCTACGCGCCGCCGACGCCGCGCATCAACTGACCCCGGCCCGCGCGGCGCCCCCTTCCCCGAAGCGCGCGCGATAGGCCGCCGGGCTGGTGCCGAGCCGCGCGCGGAAATGGTGGCGCAGCACCGCCGCCGTGCCGAAGCCGCAGGCCCCGGCGATGGCCTCCACCGGCAGGGGCGGGCCTTCCAGCAGGTCCCGCGCGCGGGCCAGCCGTTCCTCCAGCAGCCAGGTGCCGGGGCTCTGGCCCACCGCCTCCCGGAAGCGGCGATGCAGGGCGCGCGGGCTGGCCGCGGCCTCAGCGGCCAGGCGGGCGATGGGCCAGGGCTCGTCCAGCGCGGCCCGCACCCGGTCCAGCAGCGGGGCGATGCGTGCATCGGCGGCACGGGCGCGCGGCACCGGGCGTTCCACATACTGTGCCTGGCCGCCCTGGCGATGCGCCGGCAGCACCAGCCGCCGCGCCACGCGGTTGGCCGCGCGCGGCCCGAAATCCCGCCGCACCAGATGCAGGCAGAGGTCGAGCCCGGCGGCGCTGCCGGCGGCGGTCAGCACGCTGCCCTCATCGACATAGAGCACGTCGGGCACGAAGCGGATGCCGGGGTGGCGCTCCACCAACCGGCCGGCATAGCGCCAGTGGGTGGTGGCGCGCCGGCCCTCCAGCAGCCCCGCCGCCGCCAGCACGAAGGCGCCGGAACAGAGGGAGAGGATGCGCGCCCCCGCCGCATGGGCTGCCCGCAGGGCGGCGCAGAGCGGCTCGGGCACCGGGGCCTCCACGCCGCGCCAGCCGGGGATGACGATGGTCCCGGCCTGGCCCAGCAGGTCCAGCCCGCCATCGGCCAGCAGCCGCACGCCCCCGGTGGCCCGCAGCGGCCCCGGCTCGGCGGCGGCCACGGCGAAGCGGTACCAGCCCTCCCCCATCTCCGGCCGCGGCAGGCCGAAGACCTCGGTGGCGCAGCCGAATTCGAAGGTGCAGAGCCCGTCATAGGCCAGCACCACCACCAGCGGATTGGCGGGCGCGTCGCTTGGCATGATCTTGACGCTATCGGACATTCCGGCCGCTGCCCAGGCCCCGCGTCAGCGGCGCATGCTGGGCGGGAAGGAGATGCCGCCATGCCCGCGAACCCCGTCACCGATACGCCGCCCGCCACGCCGGAGGTGGCACTGGCGCATTTCGCCCGCCGCCTGTCGCTGGAGACCGACTGCGCCGATGTGCGGGCAGCCATGGAGGCGCCCGGCGGCCCCGGCTTCGTACTGCTGGATGTGCGCGGCCCCGCCGCCTATGCCCGCGCGCATCTGCCGGGGGCGCTGAACCTGCCGCACCGCCGGATCGATGCCGCGCGGATGGCCGGATGGCCGGCGGGGACGCTGTTCGTCGTCTATTGCGCCGGCCCGCATTGCAACGGCGCCGACCGCGCCGCGCTGCGGCTGGCCGGCCTCGGCCGCCCGGTGAAGCTGATGCTGGGCGGCATGGCCGGCTGGGCCGATGAGGGCTTCGCCTTCGCCGGGAGCGAGGCGGCCAGCGCCTGACGGGTCCTCCGTCAGGCCCCGCCCCAGCGCCGCCACATCCGGCCTGCCGAGGCCGGAGCCGCGCGATCCCTCCCCTGGCGCAGCAGGCGGATCAAGGGACGTTCCACGGCGAAGGATATCACGACCCCGCCCAGGATGCCGCTGAGGGCGAGGAGGAGCAGCAGGAGGAATGGCGGCAGCATCTGATTCAGCGCCGTCGCGGCCAGCACCTGCCAGGCCACGCCGATGCAAAGGATGTGGAAGAGGTAGAGGGAATAGGAACTGGCGCCGAGGATCTGCAGCACCGCCGGTACCCGCAGCGCATTCAGCCGCTCCATCTCGACCAGGCCGATCAGGATGAGGGCGGAGGGAACGCCATAGGCGAAGCGGGCGGCCGTGCTGTAGCCGTCCAGGACCTCCACATTCTCCAGCATCCCCGCCATGCCAAAGAGCGCGATGCCGGCGGTGAGCAGGAGGCGCGGCGACCGGACCGGGCCGGAACGGAGGATAAGGGCCGCGGCCATGCCGAAGAGGAATTGCAGGTTATAGCTTTCCACCACCGTCCGAGGCAGGCCGGTATCGGCCCCGGTCAGGCTGGTTACCACCACCGAAAGCCAGGCCGCCAGCAGGACGAGGCCGGCCTTCAGGTTCAGGATCAGGATGCCGAAGACCGCGTAGAACAGCATCTCGTGCTGCAGGGTCCAGGCGATGCCCAGCACCGCCTCGTAATCCAGCGGCAGCAGGGTGATGGACCAGAGAATGGCATCGACCGATGGCAGCGCGCGACCCGTCAGGGCGATGGCCGCCAGGGTCAGCGCCGTGGCGATCCAGTAGACCGGCATCAACCGCGTGAAGCGCTGCCGCACATAATGCTCGATCCGCGCCGGCCGGCCGATATCGGCGCCATGCACAAAACAGATAATGAAACCGCTGATGACGAAGAAGAAGTCCACGCCGGCATGGCCGAACTGAAGCATCATCTTCAGAAGCGGCACCTCGGTGGCCTGATCCAGATGCCTGACCGCGTGATACAGGATGACCAGGACTGCCGCGAGGCCGCGACCGGCCTCTATCCCGGACAACCTCCGCGGCGCGTTACTTCCGGCTTCCCCAGCTTGAGACTGCATCGTTACGGCATCCCCCTGGAGAACAGGGATACACGGTCGTTTCGTTACATCAACGAAAATATCGTGAAAACGCCGGCGCCCAGAAAATACAACCTCGCTTCGTTACCGCCGGATGCGTGGTTGTATTTGGTGGGTTCTTACAACCCGCTGCCGGGCATGTCCCGCACGAAGGCGCGCCAGTCATGCTTGCGCGCCGCCGCGCGTTCCGAGCCATCGGGCAGCTTGGCGTAGAGGGTCAGCACGTCCTTGGCCCAGAGGGCGTCGAAATTCTGCTCGTTCTCCAGCGCCAGGGCGGCGCTGCGCTCGAAGACGCCCTTCTTGATGCGGGGCTGGATCTTCATCACCCAGTAGATCGTGCCCACCGCCAGGACCGCCGCGCCCACATAGAAATGGATCAGCCAGAGGCTCAGCAGACTGGCCACCAGCAGGGTGCTCAGGGGCCAGACATTCTCCGCCTGGTGATAGACGGGGGAACCCGGGCTGTTCATCTTGCGGACATGCACGCCGAGCTGCACCTCGCCACGGTCGATCATGCCGCGGAGGGCTTCCAGTTCCGTCATAAGCTCCTGACTCATACTTCGAAGGCTGCGCGCATCAGGGCCTGGGTATAGGCCTCGCGCGGGGCGCGCAACAGGGCATCGGCATCGCCGCTTTCGACCACCTTGCCACCCTTCAGCACCATGATCCGGTGCGCCATGGCCCGCACCACCCGGAGGTCGTGGCTGATGAAGAGGTAAGCCAGCCGGTGCCGCGCCTGAAGGCCACGCAGCAGTTCCACCACCTGCGCCTGGACGGAGACATCCAGCGCGCTGGTCGGCTCATCCAGCACCAGCAGGCGGGGGTTCAGCACCAGGGCGCGGGCGATGGCGATGCGCTGCCGCTGGCCGCCGCTGAATTCATGCGGGTAGCGCGTGGCCGTGGCGGGGTCGAGCCCGACTTCCTCCAGCGCCCCCTTCACCCGCGCCTCCCGCTGTGCCCGGCTGAGTTCCGGGGCATGGACGGCCAGTCCCTCCCCCACGATCTCCTCCACGCTCATGCGCGGGGAGAGCGAGCCATAGGGGTCCTGGAACACCACCTGCATCCGTGCCCGCAGGGGCCGCAGCTGCGCGCGGGACAGTCCCTGGATCGGCTTGCCCTCGAAGCGCACCATGCCCTCGCTGCGCTCCAGCTGCAGCAGGCTCAGCCCCAGCGTGGTCTTGCCCGACCCGCTCTCCCCCACCAAGCCCAGCGTTTCGCCCTCGCGCAGGTCGAAGGAGACGCCGTCCACCGCGCGCACCTCGCCCACCTTCCGCCGCAACACGCCGCGCCGGATCGGGAAATGCACCTTTATCTGTTCAGCTTCCAGGACGACCGGGGCCGATGCGGGAACAGGTTCCGGCTTCCCGCGCGGCTCCGTCGCCAGCAGCATCTTTGTATACTCGTGCCGCGGGTCATTCAGCACCTGGGCAGCCGGCCCCTGCTCCACCACCCGGCCGTGGCGCATCACCACCACATGGTCCGCATGCCGCCGCACGATGGACAGGTCATGGGTGATCAGCAGCATCGCCATGTTCAGGCGCTGCTTCAACTGGCCCAGCAGTTCCAGGATCTGCGCCTGGATGGTGACATCCAGCGCCGTGGTCGGCTCATCCGCGATCAGCAGCTTCGGGTCGTTGGCCAGCGCCGCCGCGATCATCACGCGCTGCCGCTGCCCGCCCGAAAGCTGGTGCGGAAAGGCATCCAGCCGCTGCGCGGGGTCCGGCAGCCCCGCGCGTTCGAGCAACTCGATCACCCGCGCCCGCAGCGCCGCGCCACGCAGGGGCTGGTGCAGCGTCACCGCCTCCCCCACCTGGCGGCCGATGCTGTGCAGCGGGTTCAGCGAGGTCATGGGCTCCTGGAAGACCATGCCCGCCACGCCGCCGCGCAGGCGCTGCAACTCGGCCGGGCTGGCCTTCAGCACATCGGTGCCGTCCAGCAGGATGCGCCCCGCCGGATTGGCGCCGCCCGGCCCCAGCAGTTGCAGGCAGGACAGCGCCGTGACGCTCTTGCCCGAGCCGGATTCACCGACCAGCGCCACCGTCTGGCCGGGGGCGACGGAGAAGGACACGTCGCGCACCACCTCCTGACCACGGAAGGCGACGGAGAGGTCCTGGACTTCGAGGATGGGCTTCATGCCGCGAACGCCGGGAAGGAAGAGAAGGCTGGGGTGGAAAGTCCACCCCAGACCCCGCTTCGAGTTGGCACTTCGGCGGAGGTGGCAGCGCGGGCGTGGCGTGAGAGGCTGTTGAAAATCATCTCCACCGGGCCGCGCGCGCTGCGGTGGGTCGTGGCGGCAGGGGCTGGCCAGCCCGCTCCAATTCGAAGCGGGGTCTGGGGTGGACTTTCCACCCCAGCCTTTCCCTTCCACATCATCATCGCCCGCCCCCCGGAAGCTTGCGCGGATCGAAGGCGTCGCGCACCGCCTCGCCGATGAAGATCAGCAGGGTCAGCACGCCGCCCAGCACCACGAAGGCGGTGATGCCCAGCCAGGGCGCCTGCAGGTTGTTCTTGCCCTGGTTCACCAGTTCGCCCAGCGAGGGCGAGCCCGGCGGCAGGCCGAAGCCGAGGAAGTCGAGCGAGGCCAGGATGGTGACGGAGCCGGAGAGCAGGAAGGGCAGGAAGGTCAGCGTCGCCACCATGGCATTCGGCAGGATGTGGCGCAGCATCACGCGGCTGTCGGAGACGCCCAGCGCCTTGGCCGCGCGCACATAGTCCAGGTTGCGGCCGCGCAGGAATTCGGCGCGTACCACGCCGGTCAGCGCCATCCAGGAAAACAGCAGCAGGAAGACCAGCAGCGTCCAGAAGCCCGGCTCGATGATGGAGGAGAGGATGATCAGCAGGAAGAGTTGCGGCATCCCGGACCAGATCTCGATGAAGCGCTGGAAGCTGAGATCGACCCAGCCGCCGTAATAGCCCTGCACCGCGCCGGCGAGGATGCCGACGACGGAGCTGGCGAGCGTCAGCGCAAAGCCGAAGAGGACGGAGATGCGGAAGCCCCAGATGACGCGGGCCAGTACGTCGCGCGACTGGTCGTCGGTGCCGAGCAGGTTGCGCCAGGAAGGCGGCGAGGGCGCGGGCTGGCCGAGGTCGCGGATGATGGTGTCGTAGCGGTAGGGGACGGGGGGCCAGATGGCCCAGCCATGCTTCTCGATCTCCTCCCGCAGCTCGGGGTCGCGCCAGACGGCCTCGGTGGGGAAGCCGTCGGGGATGATGTCGCTTTCCGCATAGCTGCGCACGACGGGGAAGAACCATTTGCCATCGACACGCGCCACGATGGGGCGGTCATTGGCGACGAATTCGGCGCCCAGCGTGAGGACGAAGAGGACGGCGAAGATCCAGAGCGAGATCCAGCCGCGCCGGTTGGCACGGAAATTCTGCAGGCGCCGCCGCGTGATGGGCGTCATCAGCGGCGGGCCTCGAAGTCGATGCGCGGATCGACGAGGGTATAGGTGATGTCACCGATGATCTGCATCACCAGCCCCAGCAGGGTGAAGATGTAGAGGGTGCCGAACATCACGGGATAGTCGCGGCGGATGGCGCTCTCGAAGCCCAGCAGCCCGAGGCCGTCGAGGGAGAAGACGATCTCCACCAGCAGCGCGCCGGTGAAGAGGATGCCGATGAAGGCGGCCGGGAAGCCGGCGATGATCAGCAGCATGGCGTTGCGGAAGACATGGCCGTAGAGCACGCGCTTCTCCCCCGCCCCCTTGGCGCGGGCGGAGAGCACGTATTGCTTGCCGATCTCGTCCATGAAGCTGTTCTTCGTCAGCATGGTCAGGCTGGCGAAGCCGCCGATGACGAGGGAGGTGATGGGCAGCACCATGTGCCAGCCATAATCCAGCGCCCGCTGCCAGAAGGGCCAGCCGGCCGAGCCGGAGGTTGTCAGGCCCCGTAGCGGGAAGATCTGCAGAAACGACCCGCCGGCGAAGAGCACGACGAGGAGAATGGCAAACAGGAAGCCCGGTACCGCATAGCCCACCAGCACGGCGGCCGAGGTCCAGAAGTCGAAGCGCGAGCCGTCCCGCACCGCCTTGGCGATGCCGAGGGGGATGGAGATCAGGTAGATCAGCAGCGTGGACCAGAGGCCGAGGCTGATGGAGACCGGCAGCTTCTCCAGCAGCAGGTCCAGCACCGGTCGGCCCTGGAACAGGCTGCTGCCGAAATCGAAGGTCAGGTAGCCCTTCATCATCTCGAGGAAGCGGACATGCGCCGGCTTGTCGAAGCCGAAGGCGCGCTCGATCTCCGCCACCACCGCCGGGTCCAGCCCGCGCGCGCCGCGATAGGTGCCGACGGGCCCGCCATCGCCCCCGCCGCCACCGCCGGGCATCCGCACCTCTCCCCCGCCCTCGCCGGAGATGCGGCCGATGGCGCTGCCGCCCTGCCCGCGCAGCTCCGCCAGCATCTGTTCCACCGGCCCGCCGGGGGCGAATTGCACGATGGCGAAATTGATCAGGATGATGCCGAACAGCGTCGGCACCAGCAGCGCCAGCCGGCGGAGGAGATAGGCGCCCACGCGGCGGGCTTACTGCGCGGCGCTGCGGTCGGCGGGCAGGGCGCGGTCCCGCGCGGGCTCCACCCACCAGCTCATCAGGTCCAGCCCGTAGCGGGGGTTGCGCTCGGGCTTGCCGAACTTGTCCCACCAGGCCACGCGGAAGACCCGGCTGTGCCAGTGCGGCACCACGTAGTGGCCCCAGAGCAGCACGCGGTCGAGCGCGCGGGTGCGGTCGATCAGGGCCTGCCGGTCCGGCGCGTTGACCACCAGCTCCACCAGCGCGTCCACCACCGGGTCGGCGACGCCGATCAGGTTGCGGCTACCCGGCTCCTTCGCCTTCTCGCTGGACCAGAAGTCGCGCTGCTCATTGCCGGGGGAGAGGGATTGCGGGATGACATCGACCGTCATGTCGAAGTCGAACTCGTCCATGCGCTTCTGATACTGCGCGGCATCGACCGTACGCACCCGCGCCTCGATCCCCAGGCGCTGGAGCGACTGGATGTAAGGCAGGGCGACCCGCTCGAAGGTCGCGCTGTCCAGCAGGATCTCGAAGCTGAAGGGCTGGCCCTGGCCATTGACCAGACGGCGGTCCTTCACCGTCCAGCCGGCGGCGGCGAGCAGCCCCAGCGCCTTGCGCGCATTCTCCCGATTGGAATTCTGGCCATCCGAGGCCGGCACGCGGAATTCGCTGGTGAAGAGTTCCTCCGGCACCCGGCCGCGGAAGGCGGAGAGGATCAGCAGTTCGCCCTCGGAGGGCAGGCCGGTCGCCGCCAGCTCGGAATTGGAGAAATAGGAAGTCGTGCGCGTATAGCTGCCGTAGAAGAGGTTGGCGTTCATCCATTCGAAGTCGAACATCAGCCCCATGGCCTCGCGCACCCGCCGGTCCTGGAAGAGGGGACGGCGGGTGTTCATGACGAAGCCCTGCATACCCGTCGGCAGTTCGTGGCGGATTTCCTCCCGCTTCACCGCGCCCCGGCGGACGGCCGGGAATTCGTAGGCGGTGGCCCAGTCCTTGGCCACGTTCTCCTGCCGGAAATCGACCTGCCCGGCCTTGAAGGCCTCCAGCGCCACGGTGCTGTCGCGGAAATACTCGTAGCGCAGGGTGTCGATGTTGTTGGTGCCCTTCATGCTCGGCAGGTCGCGGCCCCAGTAATCGGCGACGCGCTTCAGCACGAGGCTCCGCCCGGGCTCGAACCGCTCGATCCGGTAGGGGCCGGAGCCCAGCGGGACCTCCAGGCCGGGCTGGGCGAAATCCTTGCCCTCCCAGAAGTGCTTCGGCAGCACGGGCATCTGGCCCAGGATCAGCCCCAGCTCCCGGTTCTCGTCGGTGGAGAAGCGGAAGACGGCGCGGCGCGGGCCATCGGCCACCACCTCCGCCACATCGCCCCAATAGGCGCGGTAGAAGGGGCGGCCCTTCTCCCGCAGGGTATTGAAGGTCCAGACCACGTCATCCGCCGTGACCGGCCTGCCGTCATGCCAGCGGGCGGCCTCGTTCAGCTCGAAGGTGATGCCGCGGCGGTCGCCGGGCACCTCGATCACCTGCGCCAGATGCGCGTATTCGGTGCTGGCCTCGTCCATGCTGGGGGCCAGCAGCGTGTCGTAGATCCGCATCACCCCGCCGGCGGCGGTGCCGCGCAGGATGAAGGGGTTGAAGCTGTCGAAGCTGCCGATGGCCGCCAGCGCCAGCTCCCCGCCCTTCGGCGCATCGGGGTTCACCCAGGGCCAGTGCGGATAGTCGGCCGGCAGGTTGGGCTCCCCCAGCAGGGAGAGCGCATGGGTCCGGCGCAGCTCCGGCACCGGCGGGGCCGCCGGCTGGGGCGGCAACGACCCGCCGGCCGCGGGGGCGGACGAAGGCGCCTGCGCCCAGGCCCGCCCATGGGCCATGGCGCTGGCGAGAACGAAACCGGAGATGAGCAGCTGACGTCGGCGCATGGATGCTAGGATGTGGCTTCCTGCGCGCCAGGACAACCATTCCCGCGATTGCGGATGGCAACGTCATGTTTCAACCCCTTTCGCCCGGCCGGCGCCGCGGGCTTCCTTTACCCTCCCCCTTCCCGCATAAGGCCCGGAACGCCCCGTCCGAGAGCCTGCCCGCCATGTCCCATAACAGCTTCGGCCATCTCTTCCGCGTCACCAGCTGGGGGGAGAGCCACGGACCGGCGATCGGCGGCGTGGTGGATGGCTGCCCGCCGGGCCTCGCGCTCTCCGAGGCCGATATCCAGCCCTATCTGGACCGCCGCCGCCCCGGCCAGTCCAAATTCGTGACCCAGCGGCAGGAGGCGGACCAGGTCCGCATCCTCTCCGGCGTCTTCGAGGGGCTGACCACCGGCACCCCCATCGCCTTCATCATCGAGAACACCGACCAGCGCTCCCGCGACTATGGGGAGATCGTGAATACCTTCCGCCCCGGCCATGCGGACCTGGCCTATCACCTGAAATACGGCGTGCGGGACTATCGCGGCGGCGGGCGCTCCAGCGCGCGGGAGACGGCGGTGCGCGTGGCGGCCGGCGCCATCGCCCGTAAGGTGCTGGGGGATGCGGTGCGGGTTCGCGGCGCGCTGGTGCAGGTGGGACCCGACGCCATCGACCGCGCCCGTTTCGACTGGGCGCAGGTGGACCGGAATCCCTTCTTCTGCCCGGACCCGGTGGCGGCGGAGCGCTGGGAGGCCCTGCTGGCCGAGACGCGCAAATCCGGCAGCAGCCTGGGCGCCGTGGTGGAGGTGGTGGCGGAGGGCGTGCCGGTGGGCCTGGGCGCCCCCCTCTATGCCAAGCTGGACGCCGAGATCGCTGCCGCGCTGATGAGCATCAATGCCGTCAAGGCCGTCGAGATCGGCGAGGGTTTCGCGAGTGCCGCCCTGACGGGCGAGGAAAACGCCGACGAGATGCGGATGGGACCGGATGGGGAGGTCGAATTCCTCTCCAACCATGCCGGCGGCATCCTGGGCGGCATTTCCACCGGGCAGCCGGTGGTGGCGCGCTTCGCGGTGAAGCCCACCTCCTCCATCCTGACGCCGCGCCTGTCGGTGGACCGTTTCGGCCAGGAGGTGGAGATGCGCACCAAGGGCCGCCACGATCCCTGCGTGGGCCTGCGCGCCGTGCCGGTGGGCGAGGCCATGCTGGCCTGCGTGCTGGCCGACCACCTGCTGCGCCACCGCGCGCAGAACCCGGAGGCCCCCACCCGGCCCCGCCTGCCGCGCAACTGAGGCGGCCCGCTCCGCAAGTCGTGCTCCGGCCAGCGGCTTGACGGCCTCCACCTTGCTCAGAATAGGCTTGGGCGTCCGTGACGGAGACAGGCGTCCCCATGCCGCTCAACGACCTCTCCCTGCCCGATGCCGAACCGGCCACCGCCCCCTGGCAGGCCTTCCTGGGGCTGGCGGGGCCGGATGCCTGGGCGCGGCGGATGGCGGAGCTGGCCCTGCGGACCCGCCCGCATTCCTGGCGCGGCCGCGCGGCGCAGCAGCGCCATGCGCTGGAGCTGATCCTGTCCCGCCTCTCCCGCCCCGAGGCCGGGCGCCCGGGCCCTGGCCGGGCGGAGCACCTGCTGCTGGCCCTGGCGCGGGATGCCGTCGCCCTCTCCGACGCCCTGCCTGCAGCGCCGCGCGCCCGGCTGCGGGAGCAGTTGCTGCAGGGCCTGACCGGCGAGGCCACGCTGATCCCGCTGTTCCACCTGCTGCGGGAGGCGGCGCGGCAGCGCGCGCGGGGCTTCGAGGTCCGTTTCACCGGCCTGACCGAAGGCACCCCATACGACCTGTTGCTGACACGGGACGGGGTGGAGGCCGAGCTGGCCTGTGAGATGTTCTCGGCCGAGGAAGGACGCCCCGTGCCGCGCGGCGACTGGTGCGCGCTGATGGATGGCATCAACCCGGACCTGCAGACCTGGCTGGCGGCGCATCCCGGCCGCTACCTGCTGAAGATGACCCTGCCCGAGGGCATCCATGGGCCGGAGCAGCTCTCGGAACTGCAGCGGCGCATCTCGGCGCTGCTGGCGGCGCAGAAGCGGCAGGATGCCTCGGCGGCGGCGGTGCTGAAGCTGGACCCGCTGATGCTGGCCGGGGCCCGCATGGCCGCGCAGCGGGACCTGCCGAGCCAGCTGCGCGCGCAGTTCGGCCCGGACGCGCATCTGGCCGTGACGGGGGACCCGGCGGGGGGCAGCGTCTTCGTGCTGGCGGCGCGGGCGGGCCAGGACAATACGGTGGCCCAGGCCGCCGTGCGCGGCCTGGGCCAGGCCACCGCGCGGCTGAGCGGCAGCCGGCCCGGCATCCTCTCCGTCTTCCTGGATGATATCGACCGCCTGGAATGGCGGGGGCTGCGGGAGGCGCTGGAACTGGAGGGCGCGGTACGCCGCTTCTTCACGAGCCCCGCGGCCCGGCCGCTGGCGGCCGCCAGCTTCACGACGCGGCATGAGATCTTCGGCACCGCGCCGCCCGACGCGGCCGCCGAGGGCGAGCTGCGCTTCCGCAATTCCGCCCATCCCGCCGCCGCCGACCCGGCACTGCGGCCGGCCATCGCCTCCTGCTGAAGCACGGCGGGAGCACGCGCTCAATTCCCGGCGCCGGGAGCTTTCATCCTGCCGTGAAGCCTGTCATCTCGCGTGCTCGTGAAACGGGTTTCGCAACAAATGGTAAAATTTCTTGCTCTGATATGGAACTATTTGCTGCATGCTGCATTGCATCATCGGTCCAACGCGTGTCGAGGCAGGAGCCCTTATGTCCGAACGGGAGATGGAAGCTAAACTTGCCGAGCTGGACAGGCTGCTGAACGACCCTGAGGTCCGGATGGACCCGCACCGGGTCTGGCTCCTGCTGCAGGAAATCTCCGGCGCCACCCGGCAGGCACAGCCACAGGCCCAGCCCACCGCCGTCGCGGCCTGACGCGCGTCAGGCCGGGCTTTCCGCGCCGGCCTTGCGGGCGGCGATCAGGAATTCACGGTTGCCTTCGGGCCCCAGGATCGGGCTTGGCTCGATGCCCAGTACCTGCCAGCCCGGCAGGCCCGACCACCAGGACCGCACGGCCGCGCAGACGGCCTCATGCACTTCCGGGTCGCGCACCACCCCGCCCTTCCCCACCTTGTCCGGCCCCGCCTCGAACTGGGGCTTGATCAATGCCACCGCCCAGGCACCCGGAGCGGCCAGGGACAGGGCGGCCGGCAGCACCGTCGCCAGCCCGATGAAGCTGGCATCGCAGACCACAACCCCCGGCGCTTCCGGCACCTGGCTCGCATCCAGCCGGCGGGCATTGGTCTTTTCCAGCACCACCACGCGCGGGTCGCTTCGCAGCTTCCAGGCCAGCTGGCCATGGCCCACATCCACGGCATAGACCCTCGTGGCGCCGCCATGCAGCAGCACGTCGGTGAAACCGCCGGTGGAGGCGCCGACATCCACCGCGATGCGCCCCTCAGGCGAGAGGCCGAAGAATTCGAGCGCGTGGGACAGCTTCATGCCGCCGCGCGAGACCCAGGGGTGCTCCTGCCCCTTCACCTCCAGCGGCATGTCCTCCGGCACGGGCTGGCCGGGCTTCTCCACCCGCCTGGTATTCGAGAAGACCTTGCCGGCCATGATGAGGGCCTGGGCGCGGCTGCGGGTTTCCACGAGGCCCCGCTCCACCAGCGCCTGGTCGGCGCGCAGCTTGGCCATCAGTGCAGCTTCGGCCGCGCGGCGGGGCCGGGGGGCGCGCCTTCCCAGCCCGGGAAGCCGTCCTCGAAGCCGGCCTCGTCCAGCTCGCACTCCCAGATACGCCAGCCATCGGGCCAGTCGACGAAGCCTTCCTTGTCGCGGCGCGCTTCCAGCGCCGCCTCGGCCAGGGCACGGGTGGAGAAGAGGCCGATCCGCAATCCGTTCACCTCTTCCCAGTCCACTTCATCATCATCCACCCCAGGGCCGAGCTGGTAGTGCCACAGTTCAAAGACGATCATGCTCATGCAAGTGCCGGCGCGATGGCCGTTCCCCTGCCCTCCCCCAGCGCTGCCAGGACGGTGTCGACGATGGAGCGTGCGGAGAGCCCGGCGGCGTCGTATTGCGCCTTTGGCGTGTCGTGGTCGATGAAGATGTCTGGCAGGCACATCGGACGGAATTTCAGTCCGGCATCGAAGGCGCCGCGCCAGGCCAGGTGCTGCATGACCAGCGCGCCGAAGCCGCAGGCCGAGCCTTCCTCCAGCGTCACCAGCACCTCGTGCTCCCGCGCCAGCCGCTCCACCAGGGCGGTGTCCAGCGGCTTGGCGAAGCGGGCATCGGCCACGGTGCAGGAGAGGCCATGCGCCGCCAGCTCGGCGGCGGCCTGCAGGGCTTCCTGCAGGCGGGTGCCGTAGCTCAGCAGGGCGACGGTCTCGCCCTCGCGCAGGATGCGGCCGCGGCCGATCTCCAGCCGCGTGCCGCGCGCCGGCACGCTCTCCAGCCCGAAGCCCTCGCCGCGCGGGAAGCGGAAGGCGATGGGCCCCGCGTCATGGCCGGCGGCGGTGGCCACCATATGCGCCAGCTCCACCTCATCGGCCGGCGCCATCAGCACCATCTCCGGGATGCAGCCGAGATAGGCGATGTCATAGGCGCCGGCATGGGTGGCGCCATCGGCGCCGACCAGCCCGGCGCGGTCCAGCGCGAAGCGCACCGGCAGCTTCTGCAGCGCCACGTCATGCACCACCTGGTCATAGGCGCGCTGGAGGAAGGTGGAATAGATCGCCACGAAGGGCTTGATCCCTTCCGTCGCCATGCCGGCCGCGAAGGTCACGGCATGCTGCTCGGCGATGCCCACGTCGAAGCTGCGGCGCGGGAAGCGCTTCTGGAACAGGTCCAGCCCGGTGCCGGAGGGCATGGCGGCGGTGATGGCGACGATCTTCTCGTCCCGCTCGGCCTCGGCGACCAGCGACTGGGCGAAGACCTTCGTATAGGTCGGCGGGCCGGGGGGCGCCTTGGCCTGGGTGCCGGTGACGACGTTGAACTTGGCCACCGCGTGATACTTGTCGGCGCTGGCCTCGGCGGGCGCATAGCCCTTGCCCTTCTGCGTCACGACATGCAGCAGCACCGGCGGGCCGCTCTCGGCGTCGCGCAGGTTGCGCAGCAGCGGCAGCAGGTGGTCCAGGTTATGCCCGTCCACCGGGCCGACATAGTAGAAGCCCAGCTCCTCGAACAGCGTGCCGCCGGTCAGCATGCCGCGGGCGAATTCATCGGCGCGCCGCGCCGCGCGCTCCAGCGGCGCGGGGAAGCGGCGGGCGAGCTTGGCCATCACCTCCCGCAGCGTCAGGAAGGGGCGGGAGGAGATCAGGCGGGAGAGATAGGCCGACATGGCGCCCACCGGCGGCGCGATCGACATGTCGTTGTCGTTCAGCACCACGATCAGGCGGGAGCGCATGGCGCCCGCGTTGTTCATGGCCTCATAGGCCATGCCCGCGCTCATGGCGCCGTCGCCGATCACGGCGATGACGTTCTGCTCGTTGCGGCGGCCGCGCAGCAGGTCGCGGGCCACTGCCATGCCCAGCCCGGCCGAGATGGAGGTGGAGGAATGCGCGGCGCCGAAGGGGTCGTATTCGCTCTCGCTGCGGCGGGTGAAGCCGGAGAGGCCGCCGCCCTGGCGCAGGCTGCGGATGCGGTCGCGCCGCCCGGTCAGGATCTTGTGCGGATAGGCCTGGTGGCCGACATCCCAGATCAGCCGGTCGCGCGGCGTGTCGAAGATGGCATGGATGGCGACCGTCAGCTCCACCACGCCCAGCGAGGCACCGAGATGCCCGCCGGTCTGGCTGACGGCATGCACCGTCTCCGCCCGCAGCTCATCCGCCACCTGCCGCAGCTGGTCGGCGGAGAAGTTCTTGAGGTCGGCGGGCGTGCGGATGCGGTCCAGCAACGGCGTCACCGGGCGGGGATTGGCCGCCGGGGGGGTCGGGGACTGAGCCATCAGGATCTCCGGGCGATGGTGTAGCCGGCCAGCATCCTCAAGAGATCGGCGCGCTCCCCCAGGCTGTCGAGATGGTCGCGCGCCTGGGCCGCCAGTCGTTCCGCCTGCGCGCGGGCCCGCTCCAGCCCCAGCAGCCCGACCAGGGTGGCCTTGCCGGCCCCGGCATCCTTGCCGGTGGCCTTGCCGGTCTCCTCGGCCGTCGCGGTCGCGTCCAGCACGTCGTCGGCGATCTGGAAGGCGGCGCCGAGGTCGCGGCCATAGGCGCAGAGCGCATGCCGCAGCGGCGAGGGCGCCTTGCCCAGGATCGCCCCGGCCTCGGCCGCGAATTCGATCAGCTTGCCGGTCTTGAGCAGCTGGAGCCGGCCGATGGAGGCCTCGGTCGGCGGCTCCGCCCCCTCCTCGGCCAGCATGTCCAGCATCTGGCCGCCGCACATGCCGCGCGGCCCGGCGGCGATGGCCAGGCGGCGCAGCAGCTCCACCCGCACGGCGGTGTCGGAATGCGTGTCCTCATCCGCCAGCACCGCGAAGGCATGGGCCTGCAGCGCGTCGCCGGCCAGGATGGCGGTCGCCTCCCCGAAGGCGCGGTGGGTGGTGGGCTTGCCGCGGCGCAGCTCGTCATTGTCCATCGCCGGCAGGTCGTCATGCACCAGCGAATAGGCGTGCAGCATCTCGACCGCGGCGGCGACGCGCAGGGCGCTGGCCCGCGCCACGCCGAAGGGCCGCGCGCTCTCCAGCACCAGAAAGCCGCGCAGCCGCTTGCCACCACCCAGCGTCGCATAGCGCATGGCCGCCGCCAGACGCGCCTCCGGCCCCTCCTCCGGCGGCAACAACGTCTCCAGGACCTCCTCCAGCTCCGCCGCCGCCTCCCGCAGCGCCTCGGCCAGGGGCGCCGTCACGTGAGGTCCCGCAGCGAGGAGCCGGAGACGATGGCCTGCACCTTCTGCTCGGCCTCCGCCAGCCTGGCCTCGCAATGGCGGCGCAGCGCGGCGCCGCGCTCATAATCGGCGATCGCCTCCTCCAGCTTCGCCTGCCCGCCCTCCAGCTTGCGGACGATGGCATCCAACTCCGTCAGCGCATCCTCGAAGGAGAGGGCCGAGACATCATTGGGGTCGGTCACGGCGGGCGCGGCGGCGGACGCCTTGGCGGCGCGGGCGGAGGAGCGGCCAGGCGCGGCGCCGCTGGACAGGGCCGGCGCTTCCGCGAAAGGAGGCTGCGAGGGCGTCTCGGACATCGGGAACCTCAAGAAACTCGTCGGCGCGGGGGGCGCCGCATCAGGCCATCAACGCGCGAAGATGGACAGCGGTCGAACTGGCCAGCGCCGGCAGATCATAGCCGCCTTCGAGCAGCGAGACGACCCGGCCATGACAGGCCTGGTCGGCGATACGGCAGATTTCCCGGGTCAGCCAGCCGAAATCATCCTCACGCAGCCTGAGCTGGGCCAGCGGATCGCGCGCATGGGCATCGAAGCCGGCGGAGATCACGATCAACTCCGGCGCGAAGGCCTCGACCGCCGGCAGCAGCCGTTCCGCCCAGGCGGCGCGGAAGGCGGCGCTGTCCGCCCCCGGTGGCAGGGGGGCATTGAAGACATTGCCCACCCCTGTCTCGCTGGCCGCGCCGGTACCGGGGTAGCAGGGGAACTGGTGGCTGGAGGCGAAGAGGATGGAGGGGTCCTCCTGCACCGCCGCCTGGGTGCCGTTGCCGTGGTGGACGTCGAAATCCAGGATGGCCACGCGGGCCAGGCCATGCGCCCGCTGCGCGTGGCGCGCGGCGATGACGGCATTGGCGAAGAAGCAGAAGCCCATGGCGCGCCCGGGCTCGGCGTGGTGGCCGGGCGGACGGGTGGCGCAGAAGGCGCGCGTCACGCTGCCGGCGCAGACCGCGTCCACCGCCGCCACCGCCGCGCCGGCGGCGCGCAGCGCGGCCTCGGCGCTGCCCTCGCTCATGCCGGTATCGCCATCCACCGGCACGAAGCGCCCGGGGCCGGGACGGATGGAGAGGATCTGCCGCACATAGCCCGGCGGATGCGCCAGCCGCAGCTGCTCCTCCGTCGCGGGGGGAGCGGAGTCGCGCAGCAGGGAGGAGAATTCCTCCGCCTCCAGCGCGGTCAGCACGGCCCGCAGGCGGTCCGGGCATTCGGGATGGTCCTCGAAGTTCTGATGACCCAGGCAGGCATGGTGGGTCAGCAGCAGGACCAGCGAGCTCATGGCTGCGCGGCCGGCGGGTCCTCCCGCTTGCGCAGGGTGAAGCGATAGGTCCCGGCCGCCTCGCTGAAGCTGACCAGGGCATGGCCGGTCTCCCGGCAATAGGCCTGGAAATCGGCGACGCTGGCGGGGTCGGTGGCCAGCACCGTCAGTCTGGCGCCGGGCGGCAGGGCGCGCAGCGCCTTGTTGGCCTTCAGCACCGGCAATGGGCAGGTCAGTCCCTGGACGTCGAGCGTGGTCTCACTCATCCCGGCAATGGATCACCAGCGGCGGGCCGGCGCAAGGGTGGCCGCTTGCCGCGTTCCGGGCGCGGCGCCATTCTCCGCCGCCATGACCCTGCGTATCGGCATCGACCTCGGCGGCACCAAGACGGAAATCGTCGCGCTGGCGCCGGACGGCACCCCCCGGCTGCGCCGCCGCGCCGCCACCCCCGACGGCTACCGGCCGATCCTGGAGATGCTGGCCGGCCTGGTGCGGCAGGCCGAGTCCGAGCTGGGCGAGGGCGGCGCCTCGGTGGGCCTGGGCATTCCTGGCAGCCTGAGCCCGGCCACCGGGCTGGTGCGCAACGCCAATACCCAGTGCCTGAACGGCCAGCCGCTGGACCGGGACCTGGCGGCGCTGCTGGGCCGGCCCGTCCGCGTCTCCAACGACGCCAATTGCCTGGCGCTGAGCGAGGCCGCCGATGGCGCGGGCGCCGGGCATGGCGTGGTCTTCGCCGTCATCATCGGCACGGGCTGCGGCGGCGGCGTGGTGGTCGATGGCCGGCTGATCGAGGGCTATAACCGCGTCGGCGGCGAATGGGGCCATACCCCCCTGCCCTGGATGACGCCCGCCGAATTCCCCGGTCCGCGCTGCTGGTGCGGGCTGCATGGCTGCCTGGAGACTTTCCTCTGCGGTCCCGCCCTGGCGGCGGACTGGAAGGGCGCGGGCGAGCGCAGCGCCCATGGCATCGCCGCCGCCGCCGAAGCCGGCGATGCCGCGGCGCAAGGCGCGCTGGAGCGCCATGCCAGCCGGCTGGCCCGCGCCCTGGCGGCGGTGACCAACCTGATCGACCCCGACGCCATCGTGCTGGGCGGCGGCCTCTCCAATCTCGGCCATCTCTACGAGACGGTGCCCGGACTGATGGCGCCTTTCATCTTCGGCGATGTCGGCCGCACCCGGCTGCTGCGGGCGAAGCACGGCGATTCCTCCGGCGTCTTCGGCGCGGCGCGGCTGTGGGACAAGGGATAGGAGTCGGGCTCAGGCGCCCAGCCGGCATTCCAGATAGCGGACGCGCTTGCTGCCGCCATGGATGGAGGCCGCGCCGGCCCCGGTGAAGCCGAGCGCGGCGTGGAAGGCCTCCGAGGCCGGGTTGGGCGGGTCGCTGTTCACCTCGCAGACCACCCGCTCATGCCCCGCCCGCCGGGCGGCGGCGAAGAGGTCGCGGTAGAGGCTGCGGGCATGGCCGCGCCCCCGCGCCGCCGGGGCCACAACAATGCGGTCCACATAGACGAAGCGCGGGTAGCGGGCGCGGAACCACAGGAAATTGGGGCTGTCGTAATCGGCGTCCTGGTCAAAGGCCAGCAGCAGCGCCTCCGCCGGGCCGATCCGCCGGGCCAGGAAGGCCTGCTCCACCAGATGCCGGAAGCGCGCGGGCTCCAGCCAGGAAAGCTCGACGGCATGGGCATTGTTCAGGGCCAGCAGCGCCCTGGCCAGGACGGGCGATTCCGCCAGCGCCGCCGGGGTCAGGGGCAGCACCGCATCCGCCACGCCTTCGCATTCCTCCCGCTGCATCCTGCCTCCTTCATGACCAGACCTGCCAGAGCGTTCCCGCGAGCCCTGCCAGGGCGAGCGCCAACCCGCAGCGGCGGTAGTAGCGCAGGGCCGAGACCTCGCGCGCCCGCGCCTCCGCATCCTCCTCACGGGCCGCCAGCACGGCGCGGCTCCAGGTCGGCACCGTGCCCGAAAGCTCGGCCCGGGTGCAGATCAGCGCCGCCAGCAGGCCGAGGATCAGCACCCCAGGAAAGCCCAGCAGCCGCACGACGCCCAGCCCCGCCGCGACCAGGGCCAGGATGCCCAGCCAGCCGATACCATTGAGGATGCCGCTCGCCGAAGGACGCATGGCCCGATCTCTCGTTGGCGATATCCCGTTTTTGACTCGCCCTGGCGCCGCTCCAGTCGGCAGGCTGCCGCGCATGGACCGCTACATCCTCTATGGCGACCTCCGCTCCGGCTCCGCCACCGCCGAAATGGCGCTGGCGGAAATCGGCGCGCCGGTGGATCTGCGGGAGGTGCCGCTGGAAGGCGACCACCAGCTGGCCGAGGATTACCGGCGCATCAACCCCATGGGCCGGGTGCCGACGCTGGTCCTGCCCGACGGCACGGTGGTGACGGAAAGCCTGGCCATCCTGCTCACCCTGGCCGACCGCCACCCCGAGGCCGGCCTGCTGCCGCCCCCCGGCGATTCCACCCGCGCCCGCGCCCTGCGCTGGATGACCCTGGCGGCGGGCGAGTTCTACCCGCATGTCACCCGCTCCGATTACCCCCAGCGCTTCAGCGCCGACCCCGCCCATGCCCCCGCCATCCGCGAGCGGGCACGGCAGATGGGGCGGGAGATCTGGCTGATGGTGGAGCGGGAGGCGGCGCCCGATCCCTTCATCCTCGGCGACCGCTTTTCCCTGGCGGATATCTATCTCTCCGTCCTGACACGCTGGCTGGGGGGCGATGAATGGACTCCCCTCCATTGCCCGCGCCTGGACCGGCTGGCCCAGGCGGTGGCGGCGCGGCCGGGCGCCGGGCCAGTCTGGCGGAAACATTTCTCTGGCGGAAGCATTTCGCCCTGAGCTGAAGCTCCGGGGCGCGGCCTGCCTCAGGCCTTTCCCTCGTCCTTTCCGGGTTCGGCGCGGGGGCTCCGCTTTGGCGGCTCGCCCGCCCATTCATCCGTCACCAGGGCCTGGGCCTCGCTGATCACGTCCAGATCCTTCGCGGAGGGCGGACGGGGGATATAGCCCCCGGAGGATTCCTCTGCCGTGAAGTCGGCCTTGGGTCCCTCGGGCGGTCTGGCGGTCATGACACGCTTCCTGTCGTGTGGATTCTTCCTCCAGAACGCGGCGGCGCGGCGGAAGTTCGCCCGGAACACCCGTTCCCCGCCCCCGCGCCGTGCTATGCTTCCGCCATGCCCATCCTCTGCCGCGATTGCCTGAGCCTGTCGGAGGTCCCGGCCCCCGCCTGCCCGGCCTGCGGCAGCCGCCGGCGCGTGGCGCATGCGGATCTGGCCAGCCTCACCATCGCCCATATTGACTGCGACGCCTTCTTCGCCAGCGTCGAGAAGCGGGACCGGCCGGAGCTGCGGGCCAGGCCGCTGATCGTCGGCGGCGGCAAGCGCGGGGTGGTGGCGGCCTGCTGCTACATCGCCCGCACCCGTGGCGTTCGCTCCGCCATGCCGATGTTCAAGGCCCTCGCCCTCTGCCCCGATGCCGTGGTGCTGAAGCCCGAGATGGCCAAATACGCCGAGGCCGGCCGGCGCATCCGCCGGATGATGGAGGAGCTGACGCCGCTGGTGCAGCCGATGTCGATCGACGAGGCGGTGCTGGACCTCACCGGCACCCAGGCGCTGCACAAGGCCCCGCCCGCCGCCGTGCTGGCGGGCCTCGCGCTGCGGGTGGAGCGCGAGGTGGGCGTCACCATCTCCGTCGGCCTCGCCCCCAACCGGCTGCTGGCGAAGCTGGCGGTGGAGCGGGACAAGCCGCGCGGCTTCGCAGTGATCGGCGCTGCCGAGGCCGCCGCCATCCTGGCGCCGGAGCCGGTGACCGTGTTGCCGGGCGTCGGCCCCGTGCTGGCGCGCAGGCTGGCGGCGCAGGGCTTCTCCACGCTGGGGCAGCTCCAGGCCCTTTCCCCGCGCGAGGCGGCACAGCGCTTCGGTGAGGACGGGCCGGCGCTGGCCGCCCGCGCGCGCGGCGAGGACAACCGCCCGGTGGACCCGCGCCGGGAGACCAAGTCCATCAGCGCCGAGACCACCTTCGAGAGCGATACCGCCAGCCTCGCCGCGCTGGAGGCGCCGCTCTGGCGGATGTGCGAGAAGCTGGGGCGGCGGCTGCGGGAACAGGGCTTCGCCGCCGGCGGCGTGGTGCTGAAGCTGAAGAGCGCCAGCTTCGCCCTGCGGACCCGCCATGCCCGGCTGCATACGCCGACGCGGCTGCCCGACACGCTCTTCGCCGCCGCGCAGCCGCTGCTGGCGCGGGAGGTGGACGGCACGCCCTACCGGCTGATCGGCATCGGCGCGCAGCCGCTGGTGGATGGCGCGGGCGCCGACCGGGGCGACCTGCTGGATGCCGAGGCGCCGCGCCGCGCCGCCCGCTGGCAGGCGATCGAGGCGCTGCGCGCAAAGTTCGGCGAGGACGTGGTGGTGAAGGGGCGCGGGCGCTAATTCTGTTGCGCCGCAGCATCCATCGGAGCGCTTCCCATGCCCGCCACCGCCCCCGCCACCACGGCGGCCCCCGCCGAGGCCCAGCTCCAGGCCATGCCGCTCTGGCTGACCCTGCTGCTGGCGACGGCCTGCGGGCTGCTGGTCGCCAATATCTATTATGCCCAGCCGCTGGTCGGGCCGATCAGCGCCTCCCTGGGCATGAGCCCGGCGGCGGGGGGGCTGATCGTGACCCTGGCCCAGGCTGGCTATGGGCTGGGCCTGCTGCTGCTGGTGCCGCTGGGCGACCTGGTCGAGAACCGCCGGCTGGTGGCCGGCATCGTCGCCGCCTGCGCGGCCGCGCTGGCCGTGGCCGCCCTCTCCCACTCCGCCACGATCTTCCTGCTGGCCTCGTTGGCCATCGGGGCCTGCGCCGTGGCGGCGCAGATCCTGGTGCCCTATGCGGCGCATCTGGCGCCCGAGGCGCTGCGCGGCCGCGTGGTTGGCAATGTCATGAGCGGGCTGCTGCTGGGCATCATGCTGGCGCGGCCGGCCTCCAGCCTCATCACCAGCATCGCCGGCTGGCACGCGGTCTATGCGCTCTCCGCCCTGGCCATGGCGGTGCTGGCCATCGCGCTCTGGCGGCTGCTGCCACAGCGGCGCCCGCAGGCGGGGCTGGGCTATGGCGGGCTGCTCTCCTCCATGGCGCGGCTCTGGGCGGGCCAGCCCGTGCTGCGGCAGCGCGCCATCTGCCATGCCGGGCTCTTCGGCGCCTTCAGCCTGTTCTGGACCACGGTGCCGCTGCATCTGGCGGAGGGCTTCGGCCTGACCCAGCGCGGCATCGCCCTCTTCGCCCTGGCGGGCGTGGCGGGGGCGGTGGTGGCGCCGCTGGCGGGGCGGCTGGCCGATGCGGGGCAGGCGCGGCCGGGCCTGGCGCGGGGCGGCATGCTGCTGGCCCTGGCGCTGGGCGCGGCATCCTTCCCCCTCTCCCGGGCCGGCGGCATCGGCGGCTGGGCGGGACTGGGGGTGCTGGTGCTGGCGGCCATCCTGCTGGACGCGGCGGTGACGCTGAACCTCATCCTCTCCCAGCGCGCCGTCTTCGCGCTGGGGGATGCCGTCCGCAGCCGGGTGAACGGGCTGTTCATGGCGGTCTTCTTCGTCGGCGGCGCGCTGGGCTCGGCGCTGGGCGGCTGGGCCATCGCGCGCGGCGGCTGGACGCTGGCCTGCTGGGTGGGCTGCGCCCTGCCGGGGGCGGCGCTGCTCTATGCCCTGGCGCGGCGGCGCTGAAACCCGCCGGGCCCCTCATGGATTGAGCCAGACTGCCGCGAAAGCGCCATGACGCCGCGGCCCTGAGGTGAGCGTCCATGCGGAGCATCCTTCCCCGCCTGCTGCTGGCCTGCGCCCTGCTGGCCACCCCGGCCCTGGCCGCACAGAGGCCAGACTCCCGCCTGGGCGATGGCGGGGTTTCCGCCTTCTACGACTGGCCCGGCCCCGTCCCCGCCACGCCCGGCACACTCCTGCGGACGGAGGAACTGCCGCCGGAGATGCTGCCGGAGGGCGCGGCGCGGGGCCTTCGCATCCTCTACAGCTCCACCGACGGGCTGGACGGGCATTCCCCCGTCGTCTCCTCCGGCGCGGTCTTCCTGCCCCGGGGCGCGCCGCCGCCGGGCGGCTGGCCGCTGCTGGCCTGGGGGCATGGGACCGTCGGCACGGCCGATGTCTGCGCGCCTTCCTGGACCGGCTCCTCCGCGCGCGACGGCGGCTATCTCGGCGGCTGGCTGGCGCGGGGCTATGCCATCGTCGCCCCGGACTACCAGGGCCTCGGCACCGCCGGGGGGCATCCCTATCTGGCGACGCGCCCGGCGGCGCGCAGCGTGCTGGATGCCATCCGCGCCGTGCAACGGCAGGGGCTGGCGGGGCGGCGGACCATGCTGGCCGGCCAGTCCCAGGGCGCGGGCGCGGTGGTGGCCGCCGCCGCCCATGCGCCGGACTATGCGCCGGAGCTGGAGATTCGCGGCACGGTGGCGACCGGCACGCCCTATTTCCCCGGCTATGCCCCGCCGCCCGACCCGCGCGTGCATGCGGCCGACGTGAACGCGCCGGGCTTCGGCTATGCGCTGCTGATCCTCTCCCTGCTGGAGCAGGCGGAGCCCGGCTTCCGCATCGAGGATTACGTGACGCAGGATGCCATGCCGGTGATCCGCGCCGGCGCCACCGGCTGCCTGGGCGAGATGATGCGGGCCGCCTTCCGCGCGCGGCTGCGCTTCGAGACCACCTTCCGGCAGGACCCGACCCCCGCCTTCACCCGCGCTTATCCGCTGCTGACCTATGGCCGGCTGGATCTGCCGCAGCCGCTCTTCCTGGGCATCGGCGGGGCGGACCGGGATGTCCCGCCCGAGGATCAGCAGCGCCTCTTCGCCGATGCCTGCCGCGCCGGGACACGGGTGGAGGCGCATCTCTATCCCGGCCTCGGCCACTCGGCCGCGCTGCCGGGCTCGCAGCGCGATGCCTTCGCCTTCGCGGACAGGGTCATGGCGGGCGGGGCGGTGGCCGGGAATTGCGGGGCGATCGCGGTGGAGCGGTAAGCCCTAGCCCTTCACCCGCGCCGGATTGCCGAAGGCTGTGGCGCCTGCCGGCACGTCCCGCGTCACGACGCTGCCCGCGCCGATCACCGCGTCGTCGCCGATGGTCACGCCGGGCAGGATGAGGGCGCCGCCGCCGATCCAGACATTGCGGCCGATATGGATGGGCCGGCCGAATTCCAACCCGGCATCGCGCGTCTCCGCATCGCGCGGATGGTCGGCGGTCAGGATCTGCACGCCCGGCCCGATCTGCGTCTTGTCGCCGATGCTCACGGCCACGACATCCAGGATGACGCAGTTGAAGTTCAGGAAGACGCCGTCGCCCAGGCGGATGTTGTAGCCATAGTCGCAATGGAAGGGCGGGCGGACCACCGCGCCCTCCCCCACCGCGCCCAGCAATTCCCGCAGCGCGGCGCGGCGCGTGGCGGGCGGCGCCGCGAGCATCGCGTTGTAGCGCGCCATCCAGGCCCGCGCCGCCGTGGCGTCGGCCTGCAATTCGGCATCCCCGGCGTCATACAGCTCGCCCGCCAGCATCTTCTGTTTTTCCGTGCGTGCCACGCGCCTCTCCCGGCTTCCCTGTTCCGGAAGGGCTAGCAGAGGCGCGCCGGAAAAGGGAGCGACGACGGGATCACCCCGCCGCGAGAGAACCGGCCCGGCGCGGGCCGTTGCCCGGCACTTGCACAGCTACTTGTGCGCCACCGCCGCCCGCGCTCTCATCGGCCAGGCGAAGGGAGAGGAAGCCGCATGAGCCAGGACCGGGAGGCCCTCTGGGCGGAGCTGCGCGGCTGGCGCCAGGACTTCCACCGCCATCCCGAATTCGGCTTCGAGGAACGGCGCACCAGCCGGCTGGTGGCGGAACGCCTGCGCGGCTTCGGGCTGGAGGTGGCGGAAGCGGTCGGCGGCACCGGGGTGGTGGGGACGCTGCGGCGCGGCAATGGCCAGCGCGCCATCGCGCTGCGGGCCGACATGGACGCGCTGCGCATCCCCGAGCAGGGGGAGCCGCCCTACCGGTCCCGGACGCCGGGCGTGATGCATGCCTGCGGCCATGACGGCCATACCACCATGCTGCTGGGCGCGGCGAGGCTGCTGGCGGAAGAGGGCGGCTTCGACGGCACCATCCATTTCCTGTTCCAGCCGGCCGAGGAATGGGGCAAGGGCGCCCAGGCCATGCTGGATGACGGGCTGCTGCGGCGCTTCCCATTTCAGGAGATCTACGGGCTGCACAATGCCCCTGGCCTGCCCCTCGGCCATCTGGAGGCGCGGCCCGGCCCGGCCATGTCGGCCGAGGATAATTTCGAGATCATCCTGCGCGGCCTCGGCGGCCATGCCGCGCGGCCGCAGGCGGGGCGGGAGGTGCTGGTGGCCGCCTGCGCGCTGGTGGTGAATTTACAGACCATCGTCTCCCGCCGGCTGGACCCGACCGAGGCGGCGGTGGTCTCGGTGACGGAGCTGCTGACGGATGGCACGCGCAATGCCCTGCCGGGCCTGGCGCGGGTACTGGGCGATGCGCGCAGCTTCCGCCCGGAGGTCAGCGCGGCGATCGAGGCCGAGATGCGCCGCATCGCCGCCGGCACCGCCACCGCCCATGGGCTGGAGGCGGAGGTGACCTATACGCGCGAATTCATCCCGCTGATCAATGACGCCGACGCCACGCGGTCGGTGCTGGCGGCGGCGCGCGAGGCGCTGGGCGAGGCGCGGGTGCGGGAGAGCGGCGCGCCCATGACCGCATCCGAGGATTTCGCGCGCTTCCTGGCGCATGCGCCGGGCTGCTTCGCCTTCCTCGGCAATGGCGAGGATTCAGTGCCGCTGCACAATCCCCGCTATGATTTCAACGACGCCGCCATCCCGCATGGCGTGCGCTTCTTCCGCGCCCTGGCCCGCCAGCGGCTGCCGGCGGGCTAAGGGCCGCGGGTCCTACTTCCCGCGCATCACCGCCACGTCGCGGATCGCGCCGGTGGCGACCAGGGCGGCGTCATTGCTGCAGGTGACCAGGCGGAAGCCGCGGTCGACCATGGTGCGCGCGTATTCCGGCGTGCCGTTATGGATGCCGGCGATGAGGCCGCGCTTGCGCGTCTCGGCCAGCAGGCGGTCGTAGATGGCCAGGATCTCCGGCTCCTGCCGGTCCAGCCGCGGCTCGAAGCCGAGGGAGAGGCCGAGGTCGGAGGGGCCGATATAGGCGCCGTCGATGCCCGGCACGTCCAGGATGGCCTCCAGGTTGTCGAGCGCCTGGCGGGTCTCGATCATCGGGATGACGGCGATATCCTCGTTCGCCGTGGCGAAATAGCCGCCGCCCTGGCCATAGATGGCGGCGCGGATCGGGCCGAAGGAGCGCGCGCCCAGCGGCGGATAGCGGCAGGCGGCGACCAGGGCGCGGGCTTCCTCCGCCGTGTTCACCATCGGGCAGATCAGGCCCATGGCGCCGGCATCCAGCACCTTGCCGATGATCCCCGGCTCGTTCCAGGGCACGCGCACAAACGGCACCACCGGATGAGCCTGGATGGCCTGGAAGCAGGCGACGACGGAGAGGTAGTCCTGGACGCCGTGCTGCATGTCCACGGTCAGGCTGTCGAAGCCACCCTTGGCCATCATCTCCGCACTGAAGGCCGAAGGGATGGAGAGCCACCCATTCACCACCGCGCGGCCTGCGCGCCACGCGTCCTTTACCGGGTTCGGCATGCTTCTGACGTCCTCTTGCTTGCCCGCCGCATCCCGCGCCGGGTTCGGGAAACGCTAGGCTTGCCTTGGATGAGCGTCAACGCGGGCGCGCCCCCCTGGCCAGCCGCGCATGGCGGGCGTAGCCTTCGCGCCATGTCACATTGGCGCGTCGTCTCCGAAACGGGGCTGCTCAGGGAAGTGCTGGTCTGCCCGCCTGACCACTACCGCTGGCTGCCCACCAATACCATCGCCCGCCACACCCTGGCCGAGAGCCGGCAAGGCCCGGCCCCGCACCATCTCGCCGCCCAGCATGCCGAGCTGGTGGCGGCCATGGAGCAGGCAGGCGTGATGGTGCATCGCCTGCGGCCCGAGCCGCACCTGCCCTACATGGTCTATACCCGCGACAGCGTGGTGGCGACGCATCGCGGCCCCGTGCTCTGCCAGCTGGAGCGGCCGCAGCGTCGGGGCGAATATGCGGGGCTCATCGACTTCCACGAGGCCGCGGGCAGCCGCTTCTGGCGCAAGTCCAGCGCCGGCACGCTGGAGGGCGGCGATATCCACATCATCCGTCCCGGCCTCGCCGTCATCGGGCATTCCGGCGGCCGCACGGACGAGGCGGGGGCGGAGCAGCTGGCCGGCTGGCTGCGCGAGGAGGGCTGGGAGGTCCGGCTCGAGCCCTTCGACGAGCATTTCCTGCATCTCGACGTGCTCTTCTGCATGGCCGCGCCCGGCCTCGCCGTCGCCTGCCTGGATGTGCTGGAGCCCGGCTTCGTCGCCTGGCTGCGCGGGCATGGCATCCGCTGCCTGCCGGTCAGCTATCGCGATGTCATGAACCTCGGCTGCAACATCCTGGCGCTGGGCGAGGGCCGCGTGGTATCGGCGCGCGGCAGTGCGGCGCTGAACGCCGCATTGCGGGCCGAGGGCCTGACGGTGCTCGACCCCGAATTGTCGCTGTTCACGCTTGGCGGCGGCGGCCCCCATTGTCTGACATGCCCGCTCTCGCGGGACGCCTGACCCGCCCCTGATCCGCGGGGAGAGGAAATCCCATGAACATCGAGTCGAACCCCGTCGAGACAGTGATCGCCGCCGCGCGTGAATTCCTGGGCGACAGGCTCTCCACCAATCTCTCCATCCGCGAGCAGCACGCGAAGGGCGAGGACGCCAATCCGCCCGTGCTGCCGGATGCCGTGGCCTTCGTGGAGAAGACGGAGGAAGTCTCCCGCCTCCTCGCGCTCTGCAACGCGCATGGCGTGGCGGTCACGCCCTTCGGCGCGGGCACCAGTCTGGAGGGGCATGTGGTGCCCGTCCGCCGCGGCATCAGCCTCGACCTCAGCCGCATGAACGCGGTGCTGGAGGTCAATGCCGAGGATATGGACTGCCTGATCGAGCCGGGCGTGACGCGCCACCAGCTCAACGACTACCTGCGCGACCAGGGGCTGTTCTTCCCGGTCGATCCCGGCGCGCATTGCTCCATCGGCGGCATGGTGGCCACCCGCGCCAGCGGCACCAATGCCGTGCGCTACGGCACGATGCGCGAGGCGACGCTGGGGCTGGAGGTCGTGCTGGCCGATGGCCGCGTCATCCGGACGGGCGGGCGCACCCGCAAATCGGCCAATGGCTATGACCTGACGCGGCTCTTCGTGGGCAGCGAGGGCACGCTGGGCGTGGTGACGAAGATCCGCCTGCGCCTGCACGGCATCCCCGAGGCGACCAGCGCCGCCGTCTGCCAGTTCGATAGCCTGGGCGCCGCCGTCGAGGCCACCATCATGGTGATGCAGGCCGGCATCCCCGTCGCGCGGATCGAGCTGGCGGATGCCGACCAGATGCGCGCCTCCATCGCCTATTCCAAGCTGGACTTCCAGCCGCTGCCCACGCTCTTCCTGGAATTCCACGGCTCGCCAGCCGGGGTGCAGGAGCAGGCGGAGGCGGTGGAGGCCATCGCCGCCGAGATGGGTGGCAAGGGCTTCGCCTGGGCCGAGGATGCCGATGCGCGCAACAGGCTCTGGAAGGCGCGGCACGACGCCTGGTGGGCGGCGAACGCGCTCTATCCCGGCTGCCGCGGCATCACCACCGATGTCTGCGTGCCGATCTCCAAGCTGGCGGAAGCCATTGTCGGCGCCAAGGAAGAGGCGGTGGCGATGGGGCAGAACACCTGTATCGTCGGCCATGTCGGCGACGGCAACTTCCATTGCGTCATCCTCTTCCCCGAGGGCGATCCCGATGGCCTGGAGCGCGCCTGGGAGCTGGACCGCAAGATCGTGGCGCGGGGCCTGGCGCTGGGCGGCACCTGCTCGGGCGAGCATGGCGTGGGACTCGGCAAGCGCGAGTTCCTGGCGCAGGAGCATGGGGAGGAGGTGCTCTCCGTCATGCGCGGCCTGAAGGCGACACTGGACCCGAAGGGCATCCTCAACCCCGGCAAGATGTTCCCGGGGAACTGACGCTCCTGGCCTGGAGGGGCGGCGCCCCTCTAGGCCGCCTCCGGCCCTCTTCCGGCGCGGCGGGCTCACACCGCGATGTGAGATCATTCCGGTTTGGATTCTTCTACGGTTGCCCTCAAGCCGCGATGCATCCGGCACCGCGCCCGCTTCAGGGAGATCCTCCGATGATGCGTGCTCCAGCTCTCGCCGCCGCGGCCGTCGCCGCGATGCTCGCCGCCTCCGCCAGCCAGGCGGCCCCGGTCTTCTACAGCACCGACCTGTCCGGCGCGGCCGAGAACCCGCCCAATGCCTCGCCCGCCAGTGGCACGGGGCTGCTCGGCTATGATGTGGCCGCGCATCTGATGACCATCGAGATCGACTTCTCCGGCCTGCTGGGGCAGACGACCGTCGCGCATATCCATTGCTGCGTGGCGCCGCCGAACAACACCGCCCCGGCGACGACGGTGCCCAGCTTCCCCGGCTTCCCGACCGGGATCTCCAGCGGCAGCTACAGCGCCAGCTTCAACACGCTGGATGCCGGCACCTGGAACCCCGCTTTCATCGCCGCGAATGGCGGCACGGCGGCCGGGGCGGAAGCCGCCTTCGCCGCCGGCCTCGACGCGGGCTTCGCCTATCTCAACCTGCATTCCAACCAGTTCCCGGCGGGCGAGATCCGTGGCTACCTCACCCCTGTCGCCGTGCCGGAACCCGCCACGCTGGGCCTCTTCGCCGGGGCGATCGGCCTGCTCGCGCTGGTCCGGCGCCGCGCGCGGGACTGAGGGAGGCGGGCGGCGCCGCGCCGCGCGACTCGGGTCAGGTCCGGAACGAATCCGGATCGGGCTTGTGGCTGACATGGATCTCCAGACACCAGATGCAGTGCGTCCGGAACATCCGTGCCGCAACCAGCGGTTTTTCGCGACTCGGATCAAGGCCTTGATTTCCTGCTGAATCCGCCTGTCGGATTCATGCTGTGTTCCAGGTCGCCGTGGCACCTGTGCCGGCGGCACCCAGCCTTGCGGTCGTACAGCGCGGTCCGCGGCCATGTCCGCGCTGCGGCAACAGAGGCGGCGGAACCGCACCGGTGGCCGAGTCAGGCCTTGCCATCACAACCCCGGGAGTGCCAGAGCATGACCGTTCGCCATGCGAGGTCCGCCAACTTGCCCGACATCCCCATGATCACCGGCCTCGCCCACCTGGCGATCAGGACGAACGACCTGGCGGCCAGCCTCGCCTTCTATGGCGGGCTGCTGGGCCTGCGGCAGTCGCAGCGGCCGGTGACCGGCTATTCCGGCGCCTGGCTTTCGGTGCAGCTCTCGGGGAAGCCGACCATCCTGCACCTCTATGCCGGCGGGCCGGAGATGGGGGCGGCGGGCCGCGCACCGCTCGGGGCCGGGGCGATCGACCACTTGGCGCTCTCGGCCAGCGGCTTCCATGCCTATCGGGAGCGGTTCCGTGCCGCCGGCCTGCCCTGGCGTGAGCATCTGACGCCGGCGTCGCAGATCTGGTCGCTCTTCACCTACGATCCTTCCGGCGTGCTGGTGGAACTGCTGTTCGACGGGCGGGGCGAGCCTGGCGCGCCCCCGGACCCGGCGCTGGCCTATCAGCCCGGGCGCAGCTTTTTCGATGCGCCGCGCTATCCGCGCCTGGCCGCTCAGCCAGGCTGAGGCGGGTCCCAGGCCTCCCGCGCCGTATTGCTTTGGTTCATCCGGCGCAATAAACCTACAATGGATGCGGAATCGCCGCGCCCCGGGCTTTCCGTCGGTCTTCCCGTCGCGGTCTCATCCCGTGACGGCGCCAGGCGGCGTAGCATGGCCCCTGGCATGGTCTCTGCGATCACCGCCGGAGACATCTTCGCTCAATGCCACCCGAGGCCCAGCTACGCTCCGCCCTGCCCAAGGCCCCGACCGGCATCAGCGGTTTCGACGAAATCACCCTGGGCGGCCTGCCGGCCGGGCGCCCCTCGCTGATCTGTGGCGCGGCCGGCAGCGGCAAGACGCTCTTCGCCACCACCTTCCTGGTGAATGGCGCCATGCTCTACGACGAGCCCGGCGTTTTCATGAGCTTCGAGGAGCGGGCCGAGGATCTGGCGGCCAATGTCGCCTCGCTCGGCTATGACCTCGACCGGCTGGTGGCCGATGGCCGCATCGCCATCGACCATGTGCAGGTCGACCGCTCCGATATCGAGGAGAATGGCGAATACGACCTGGAAGGGCTGTTCCTGCGGCTCGGCTGGGCCGTGGACTCCATCGGCGCCAAGCGCGTGGTGCTGGACACCATCGAGACGCTCTTCTCCTCGCTCGACAACCAGGCGGTGCTGCGCTCCGAGCTGCGCCGGCTCTTCGGCTGGATCAAGGAGCGCGGCCTTTCCTGCGTCATCACGGGGGAACGGGGCGAGGGCCAGTTCACCCGGCAGGGGCTGGAGGAATACGTCTCCGACTGCGTGGTGCTGCTGGACAACCGGGTGCATGAGCAGATCACCACCCGCCGGCTGCGGGTGGTGAAGTATCGCGGCTCCGCCCACGGCACCAACGAATACCCCTTCCTGATCGACAGCCAGGGCATCAGCGTGCTGCCGGTGACGGGGGCGGGGCTGACGCATGACGTCTCCACCGAGGTCCTCTCCTCCGGCGTGCCGGGGCTGGATGCCATGCTGGGCCTGGGCGGCTTCTACCGCGGCTCATCCATCCTGCTGACCGGCACGGCGGGCACCGGCAAGACCACCTTCTCCTCCTCCTTCATCGATGCCGCCTGCGCGCGCGGGGAGCGCTGCCTCTACTTCGTCTTCGAGGAGAGCGCGGCACAGATCATCCGCAACGCGCGCTCCATCGGGCTCGACCTCGCCCGGCATGTGGAGAACGGGCTGCTGCGCTTCGAGGCGGCGCGGCCCAGCCTCTTCGGCCTGGAGATGCATCTGGCGCGGATGCACCGGGACATCGACCTCTTCCAGCCGCATATCGTCGCGGTCGATCCCATCTCCGCCTTCCGCGGGCCGGAGCATGAGGTGCAGTCCGCCCTGCTGCGGATGGTGGACCTGCTCAAGGCCCGCGGCATCACCGGCGTCTTCACCACCCTCCTGCACCAGGATTTCAGCGCGGCGCAGCAGGATCTCGGCATGTCCTCGCTGATGGACAGCTGGATCCGGCTGACCAACGAGGAGGCGAATGGCGAGATGAACCGCACCCTCTATGTCATCAAGTCCCGTGGCATGAGCCATTCCAACCAGGTGCGGGAATACAGCATGAGCAGCGGCGGCATCGGGATGGTCGAGCCCTATATCGGCCCCGAGGGCGTGCTGACCGGCTCCGCCCGGCTGACCCAGGTGGCGCGGGAACAGGCGGCGCAGCTGCGCCGGCAGCAGGATGCCGAGCGCCGCCAGCGCGAGCTGGCGCGGCGGCGCCAGGCGTTGGAGCGGCAGATCGACGAGATGCGTGCGGCGCTGGTGGCGGAGGAGGAGGAGATCTCCCGGCTGCACAGCGAGGATACCGAGCGGGAAGCGACGCTGGAGAAGGATCGCGAGGCGATGGCCCGTCACCGGAATGCCGCGGAATGAACACCGCCTCCACCGACCTCCCGCCCGGCGGGGACGACGATGCCGGCTTCTACCGGCTGCGGCTTTACGTCGCAGGGCAGACGCCCAAGTCCCTCACCGCCATGGCCAATCTGAAGCGGGTCTGCGAGCAGCATCTGGCCGGGCGCTACGAGATCGAGGTCATCGACCTCATGAAGAACCCCCGGCTGGCGGCGGGCGACCAGATCCTGGCCATCCCGACCCTGGTGCGGCGGCTGCCCTCGCCGCTGAAGCGGATCATCGGCGACCTCTCCAATACCGATAAGGTGCTGGTGGGCCTCGATATCCAGCATCAGAGCCCGAATACGTGAGCATCTGGGCAGGCCTGCCGCCGGAATCCCCGCGCTATCGCCTGCGCCTCTTCGTGGCTGGCAGCACCGCCCGCTCCCTGCGTACCGTCCAGGACCTGCGCCTGCTGCTGAAGCGCGAGCTGGGCGAGGCGGGGGATCTGGAAGTGGTCGATATCTACCAGCAGCCGGAACTGGCGAAACGCGACCATGTGGTGGCGGCGCCGACCCTGATCCGGCTCTCGCCCGCGCCGGTCCGCCGCGTGGTGGGCAACCTCTCGGACGAGCGCCGGGTGCTGCGCGCGCTCATTCTCTGCGAGGACGAGGAGATGACGGATGAGGGTTGACGACGCCCCGCCCGCCGATCCCGCCGCCCTGCGCCGCCGCATCCGCGCGCTGGAAGCGCAGCTGCAGGAGAGCGAGGAAACGCTGGACGCCATCCGGCGCGGCGATATCGACGCGCTGGTCGTCAGCGACGACAGCCGGCAGCAGCACCGCGTCTATACGCTGGAGAGCGCCGACCGCCCCTACCGCGTGCTGATCGAGCAGATGCAGGAAGGGGCCGTCACGCTCGGCCCCGATGGCACCGTGCTCTATTGCAACCGCCGCCTGGCGGAGATGCTGGACATCGCGCAGGAGCGGGTGATCGGCCGTTCCCTGCAACCCTTCCTGCGGGCGGAGGACCAGCCCGTTTTCGCGCGGCTGCTGGCCAAGGGCGGGCGCGGCGAGATCATGCTGGAAAGCGCCGACGGGCGGAATGTGCCGGTCTATGTCTCGCTCGGCCTGCTGCCCGTGGACGGCGAGGGGCCGATGCTCTGCGGCGTCTTCACGGACCTGACGGTGCAGAAGAGCCATCTGCACGAGCTGTCGGTGGCCAATGCCCAGCTGCGCGCCGAGAGCGCGCAGCGCGAGGCGGCCGAGGCGGCGCTGCGGCAGAGCCAGAAGATGGAGGCCGTCGGCCAGCTGACCGGCGGCATCGCGCATGACTTCAACAACCTGCTGACGGGCATCATGGGCAGCCTGGACATGGTCCAGGGGCTGGTGGCGCGTGGCGAGGTGACGGGGGTGGGGCGCTATGTCGGCGCCGCCATGGCCTCGGCCAGCCGCGCCGCGGCGCTGACGCACCGGCTGCTGGCCTTCTCCCGCCGCCAGACCCTGGCGCCGCGCCCGCTGGCGCCGAGCCGGCTGGTGGAGGGGATGGAAGAGCTGCTGGCCCGCACCGTGGGGCCGATGATCGCGGTGGAGACGGCGCTGGCCGAGGATGCGGGAACCATCCTCTGCGATCCCAACCAGCTTGAGAACGCGCTGCTGAACCTCGCCATCAATGCGCGCGACGCCATGCCGGCGGGCGGGCGGCTGCGGATCGGCACGGCGGATATCGAGATCGGCGCGGCGCTGGCGGCGCAGCTGGACCTGCCGGCCGGCCCTTATGTGGTGCTGGCCGTGCAGGATACCGGCACCGGCATGCCGCCGGAGGTGGCGGCGCGCGCCTTCGACCCCTTCTTCACCACCAAGCCGATCGGCGAGGGCACCGGGCTCGGCCTTTCGATGATCTATGGCTTCGCCAAGCAATCCGGCGGCAGCGTGCGGATCGACAGCACGGTGGGTCAGGGCACGGTGGTGCGGCTCTACCTGCCGCGCCACGACGGCTGCTGCGAGGAGGAGCGCGCGCCCGACGGCGCCCCCGCCGCCGCGCCGCGCGCCGAGCAGGGCGAGACGGTGCTGGTGGTGGATGACGAGCCGGTCATCCGCATGCTGGTGACGGAAGTGCTGCGCGAGTTGGGCTATGCGGCGCTGGAGGCGGCGGATGGCGACAGCGCGCTGGCGGTGCTGCGGGCCAAGGGGCGGCTGGACCTGCTGGTGACGGATGTCGGCCTGCCGGGCGGCCTGAACGGACGGCAGCTGGCCGATGCCGCGCGCGTCACGCGCCCTGGGCTGAAGGTGCTCTTCATCACCGGCTTCGCCGAGAGCGCGGCGCTGGACAGCGGCCGGCTGGAAGCGGGGATGCAGGTGATGACCAAGCCCTTCTCGCTGGACGCATTGGCGACGCGCATCCGCGCCATGATCGCCGAGGGTTAGGGCGCCCCGCCCGCAGGCGCCCCCGCCCGGCCGGGGCCGGCGTCACCCGCCCCGGGCTGCATCCGGCGCCACCGCGCGCAGCACATATTCATCGGCCTGCGGCGCATAGTCCCGCCAGAGCGCGGCCAGCGCCACGATGGGCGCGGCATCGCGGTCCACCCGCAGGTCGACATAGGGGAAGCTCTCCTCCGCCACCACGACCAGCGCGGCGGAGACCAGCGGGCGGCCCTCGCCCCCGGCATCCTCGCCGGCCTGCAGGGCCTCCAGCAGGCGCGTGGCCAGAGGGGCTTCCGGCCGGGCCAGGAAGGCATCAATCATGGCGCGCGGCACATCGGCGCTGGCCATGATATTGCCGATGGCGACGCAGCCGGCGCCATGCGCCTCGGCGAAGGCGGGCTTCATCCGGGCGCCATGGAAATGCGCGGTGCGCCCGGCACGGTCGATCACCGCCAGCTGCCGCCAGCCATGATCGGGCGTGCTGGCCGCGAGCGCCGCCACCGTCTCCTGCGCCGTGCAGCCGCTGCGAAGCAGATCCAGCCCGCGCGGGCCGAGGCGGGGGTCGGTGCGGTGCTGCGTCAGCACCCCGCCCTGGCGCGCCGCCAGGAATGGCACCCGCGCGCCGATGCCGATGGAGGAGGTGGTGCAGACAGCGCCGAACTGGCCGGTGCGGGCGCAATGCCCAAGCAGGGAAAAGGTCATGGCCCGGCATTGAAGGTATTCGCCCCGCGCCTGTCCATGCCTCCCGCGATTTGAACCGCGTGCAAATCGGAATCGCCTTTCAGCCGGAGGTCGCGTAGAACTCACGAATTCGTGAAGTTCACGCCCGGGACCTGCCGCGCCACCGAAATGCGCCGACTTCTCAGCCTGATGCTGGCAGCCCTGCTGCTGCTGGCGCGCCCCGCCGGCGCGGAGGAAGTGCCCGCCAGCGGCGGCGGCTTCGGCGGCGTGGGGGTGGTGGAGACCCGCAACGCCCGTTTCCGCGAGGATGGCACCCTGGAAGCCGGCGCCAGCCTGCGGCACCAGCGGCGCTTCTGGTTCGTCAATCTCCAGGCCCTGCCTTTCCTGGAGACCACCTTCCGCCTGACCGAGCGGCTGAACGCCACCACCGGCCAGGGCATGACCACCGACCGCGCCTTCGACCTGAAGCTGCGGCTGCTGCGGGAGGGTGACTATACCCCCGCCCTGGCGCTGGGTTTCCAGGATATCATCGGCACCGGGCTCTATGCCGGCGAATATCTGGTGGCCTCCAAGCGCTGGTGGGGGCTGGATGTCTCGGCCGGGCTGGGCTGGGGGCGGCCGGGCACGGGCGGCGAGTGGGACAACCCGCTGGGCCTGGCGTCGGAGCGGTTCGATACGCGCCGGCGCAGCGTCGGGCGCGGCGGCATGCTGCGGCGCGACTGGTTCCGTGGTGAGGATGTGGCGCCCTTCGCCGGCATCGAATGGAACCTGCCCGGCCTCGCGACCCCCTGGGGGCGGCTGGAGGGGCTGCGCGCCAAGGCCGAATGGTCGGGCGATGCGCTGCGGGACGAGCGCGGCGGCTACCCCGCGCGGGACGGGGCGCGCGGGCGGGCGGAGTCGCGTTTCAACTTCGGCCTGCAATGGTCGAATGACTGGCTGGACGCAGGGGTTTTCGCCACGCATGGCACGGATCTGCTGTTCCGCGTCTCGCTGCGGATGGACCCGGCGGCGCCGCCCGCCCTGCCCCTGCCGCCCCCGCCGGCGCTGCGCCCCCGCCCTGCCGCCACCGCCGCCCCCCTGGATGAGGCGGCGCTGGCCGCACAGGTTTTCTCCAGCCTGCGGCAGGCGGGTTTCACGCCCCTGGCCTTCCGGCTGGAGGGACGGCTGGCGGAGATCGCCGTGGAGGGCGGGCGCTTCGCCGGGCAGGCCCAGGTGGCGGCGCGAGTGCTGCGCGCGGTGAACCCGCTGCTGCCGGCACGGACGGACATGCTGCGCATCCGCTGGTGGCAGGCTGGGGCGGAGATGGCGGTGCTGGAGATTCCGCGCGGCGTGCTGGAGGCCAGCGCCGCCGGCCGCGCCAGCCCCGAGGAAGCCTGGGCCTCCACACATCCCCTGCCCGCCACCGGCGGCATCGCCCCCGGCAGCCTGCGGCCCTCCGGCATTCACTGGAACTGGGCGGTGGAGCCGCGCCTGGCGCTGCAACTGGGCGACCCCACGCGCAGCCTGCGCTGGCAGGCCGGTGTGGCGGCGGGCGGGCAGGTCTCGCCGGGGGCGGGGTTCAGCCTGGCGGGCAGCCTGCAGCAGGCGCTGCTGGGCAATCTGTCGGAGGGGCTACCCTCCGACAGCCTGTTGCCGCATGTGCGGACCGACTACGCCCGCTACGCGCGGGAAGGGAAAACCTCCATCCCCGCCCTCTATGCCGAGCGGATCTGGAACCTGGCGCCGGATGTCTTCGCGCGCGCCTCGGCGGGGTGGCTGGAGCCGATGTTCGGCGGCGTATCGGGCGAGGTGCTGTGGCGGCCCTTCGACCGCGCCTTCGCGCTGGGCCTGGACCTGAACCGGGTGAGGCAGCGGGACTTCGATGGCGGCCTGGGCTTCCGCCGCTACGGCACCACCACCGGGCATGTCTCACTCTATGCCGATCTACCCTTCTGGAATCTCTACGGCGTGCTGCGCGCCGGGCGGTATCTGGCGGGCGACTGGGGCACCACCATCGAGCTGGGCCGCCGCTTCGCCTCGGGCATCGAGATCGGCGGCTTCGCCACCCTCACCGATGTCTCCGCCGCGCGCTTCGGCGAAGGCTCCTTCGACAAAGGGCTCTATCTCCGCATCCCCCTCTCCCTCTTCGGCGCGGAAAGCCGGGCGCGCGGCGGCGTGCTGATCCGGCCGATCCAGCGCGATGGCGGCCAGCGCCTCTCGGTGGACAATCCGCTCTGGGAAGTGACGCGCGACGGGCGCCTACCCGCGCTGCGGGAGGGGATCGCCGGCTTCGCGCGCTGAGGGCGGCGAAGCCGGGATGCGGTTATTCTCCGCGATACGCGGCTTCCAGGGCGGCGATATCGAGCTTGGTCATGCCCATCATCGCCGTCATGACGCGTGCGCCGCGCGCCGTGTCCGGGTCCGCCGCCAGGCGCGGCAGCATGGCCGGGAAGATCTGCCAGGACAGGCCGAAGCGGTCCGTCAGCCAGCCGCACTGGTCGGGCCTCCCGCCATCGCCGAGCAGGTCCCAGAAGCGGTCCAGTTCCCCCTGGCTGTCGCAGATGACGCAGAGGGAGACGGCGGGGGTGAAGCAGAATTCCGGCCCGCCATTCAGCGCGAGGAAGGACTGGCCATGCAGCGTGAAAGGCACGAGCAGCACGCGCCCCGCGGGCCCCGGCGCGGGGCCGGGGTTGCGCAGGACCTCGCCCACCGAGGCCTCCCGCCCGCCGGCGCGGAAGGCGGCGGTGTAGAAGGCCGCCGCCTCCTCCGCCCGGCCATCGAACCAGAGGCAGGTGGTGATGCCGGACTGCATCTCAGGCCTCCTGCTTCTCCTGGGCCATTTCCGTGCAGACCGCGCCCGGCTGCATCCACATGACTTCCCAGATATGACCGTCCAGATCCTCGAAGTTCCGGTAGTACATGAAGCCGTGGTCCTGCTTCGGGCTGACATCCGGCCGGCCGCCGGCACCGCCCGCGCGGGCCAGCACGGCATCCACATCCTCCCGGCTCTCGGCCGAGAGGGCCAGCAGCACCTCCGTCACGCCCCGGTCCGCGATCGGCTTCGGCGTGAACTGGCGGAACTTGTCATGCGTCAGCAGCATCACGTGGATGATGTCGGAGACCACCATGCAGGCGGCCGTGGCATCCGAGAACTGCGGGTTCTTCGTCGCGCCGATGGCCTCGTAGAAGGCGATGGCGCGCGGCAGGTCGCTGACAGGCAGGTTCACGAAGATCATCTTGGGCATGGGCCGTTTCCTTCCATTGGTGTTGTGTTTGACCATGGGGCCACGGAAGGTTATTAAAAGCAACCATGAAGTTAGAAAAAGTGACTGAGATTGCGCCGCCCCGCCAGCGCCGCTGGTACGAGGATGCCTGCGCCGCCGCCCATGCGCTGGACCTGGTGGGGGAACGCTGGGCGCTGCTGGTGATGCGGGAGCTGATGTTCGGCCCGCGCCGATTCGGCGAGCTGCGCGCCAACCTGCCGGGCATCAGCGCCAATACCCTGACCCAGCGTCTGGAAGGGCTGGAGGCCATCGGGGTGCTGGTGCGGCGCCAGCTGCCGCCTCCTGCCTCCGCCCAGGTCTATGCCCTGACGGAATGGGGGCTGGAGAGCGAGCCGGTCTTCCAGGCCCTGGGCCGCTGGGCCGCGCGTTCCCCCTTCCATGACCCCGGCATGCCCTTCAGCGCCGCCTCCCTGCTGCTGTCGCTCCGCACCATGCTCGACCCCGTGCGGGCCGCGGGGCTGGACGCGCGAATCGGCTTCCGGCTGGAGGGGCAGGATTACCGCGCGCATCTGGCCGGCGGGCGGATCGAGATCGCCGCCGGTCCGACGGAAGGGACCGACCTGCTGCTGGAGGGCGCGCCCCGCATCCTCGCCGCCGCCATCTATGGCGGCCGCCCGCTGGCGGCGCTGGAAGCATCCGGCGCGCTGCGCGTCAGCGGCGACCATGCCCTGGCCAAGCGGTTCGTGACCCTGTTCCCCCTGCCGCCCAAGGCGCCCCCACCGGGCCGGCCCCGCCCGGAATCGACAGCCGCTCTGACGGAAGACGTTTGAAGACACTTGACCTTTGCCGTCCCGCGGATGACCAGACCGTGAGGACTCCCGCCAGGTGGGAGGAAATGGGAGAACGTCACATGCACCGCCGTGTCCTTCTGGCCTCGGGCCTTCTGGCCGGACTGGCCCTGCCCGCCATCGGCCGCGCGCAGTCCGCACCCCTGAAGCTGATCGTGCCCGCCCCGCCCGGCGGGCCGACCGACATCCTGGCCCGCGCCCTGGCCGACAAGGCCCAGGCCGCCCTGTCCCGGCCGGTGGTGGTGGATAACCGCGCCGGCGCCGGCGGCATCATCGGCACCGAGGCCGCCGCGCGTTCCGCCCCCGATGGCAATACCATCGTGCTGGGCCACAACCAGACGCATGCCAGCAACCAGTCGATGATGCAGCGCCTGCCCTACCACGTCATCGACAGCTTCGTGCCCGTCGCCAAGCTGGCCACCGTTCACCACGCGCTGGTGGTGCCCGCCAACTCGCCGGACAAGACGCTGGCCGACCTGATCGCGCGCGGAAAGCAGGGGCGGCTGACCTATGCCTCCTCCCAGGCCGGCTCGGCCAGCCACGTCATCTCCGAGACCCTGGTGCGGCGGGAGCAGATGGAGGCGACGCATGTGCCCTATCGCGGCGCCGCCCCCGCCGCGACGGATACCGTGGCCGGGTTCGTCGATTTCTACACGGCGACCTTCCCCTCCGTCGCGCCGCTGGTGCGGGAGGGCCGGCTGCGCGCGCTGGAAATCGGCGCCCGCGCCCGGCTGCCGGAATTCCCGCAGATCCCGACCGCCGCCGAGGCCGGCGCGCCCTATCTGGCCGTCGATGCCTGGTTCGGCCTCTTCGCCCCCGCCGGCACGGCGGCGGAGGCGGTGCGGCAGATCGCCGATGCCATGCTGGGCGCTCTGGCGGACCAGGAGGTGGCCGCCCGGCTGGCCGGGTCCGGCTTCACGGCGGCGCCGCTGCCGCCCGCGGGCTTCGCCGCCTTCCAGCGCGTGGAGGTGGAGCGCTGGGCGGAGATGGTGCGCCTGACCGGCGTGACGATGGAGGGCTGAGGGGCCTCGCTCCCTCGCCCGTGCCGGAGGGGCGCCGCCCCTCCGGACCGCCGCTCAGGCCCCGCCGTCGCGGCGCGGCCGCGCCGCCAGCCGGCACAGCCGCTCGGTGAGTTCGTAGGAATCCACGAAGGAATTCACAGGCAGGAATTCGAAGCGCGAGTGGAAGTTATGCGCGCCGGTGAAGTAGTTCGGCGTCGGCACGCCACGCGCGGAGAGGGCGGAGCCATCCGTGCCACCGCGCATGGCGATCACCTTCGGGGCGATCTCCATCTCCCGCAGGGCCTCGAAGATCAGCTCCACGCAATGCCGGTCGTTCCCGAGGGATTCGTTGATGTTCCTGTATCTTTCCTCGATGCGGTAATCGATCTGCGCCCGGGGGTGGCGCGCCCTGACCGCCTCGATGGCTTCCGCGACGAATGCCTTCCGCGCCGCGAACCGCTCCCCGTCATGGTCGCTGATGGACATCCGCAGCTGCGCGCTGCCCTGGTTCCCCGAGATGCCGTTGCACCACCAGTAGCCCTCGCGCCCCTCCGTCTGCTCCGGCGTCTGCATGGGGTCGAACATCCGCACCAGCTCGGCCGCGATCAGGATGGGGTTCACCAGCACGCCCTTAGCCGACATGGGATGGGCGGTGACGCCCTTGATGTCGACGGTCAGGCCCGCTGAATTGAAGGTCTCGTAGACGACCTCGCCGCGCTCGCAGCAGTCGATCGTATAGGCGAAGGCCACGGGGAAGCGCGCGAGGTCCATCACCTTCGCCCCGCGCAGCCCGATCTCCTCATCCGGGACGAAGGCGACGATGATGTCGCCGCGCGGCATGTCGCTGTCCTTCAGCCGGGCCACCAGGGTCATCACCACGGCGATGGCGGCCTTGTTGTCCGCGCCCAGCACGCTGGTGCCGTCGCTGACCAGGATCTCCTGCCCGCGATAGGGCAGGATCTCCGGATGCTCGCCGACCCGGAGCCAGATATCCTGCGCGGGGTTCAGCAGCATGTCGCCGCCGTCGAAGACCATCCGCTGCGGCCTGATCTCCGGCGAGAGCCCGACATCCACCGTGTCCAGATGCGTGACGAAGCCGATGCGGGGCGCATCGGGCAGGGTGCCCGGCAGCCTGGCGGTCAGGATGCTGTGCTCGTCGAGATGGATATCGGCCAGCCCCAGGGCCTCCAGCTCCGCCTTCAGCATCTCCGCCAGCCGGCGCTGCCCGGGCGTGCTCGGGACCGTGGCGACTTTCGCGTCGCTCTGGCTCTCCACCGAGAGGTAGCGAAAGAAACGCCCGATCAATTGCTCGGCGAGGGCTTCGGCCATGGGGAGGCTCCTGGATGTCCGGCGGCGAATCCGCGCATCATCGCACCGGGCGCATGCCTGTCAAAAGCGCGCGACCGGGCGGGGCGCGTCAGGGTGCCGGCAGGTCCACGCTCAGCACGCTGCCGCTGTCGGCCTCCGTGATCAGCAGCGTCGTGCCATCAGGCGCCAGGCAGGCATTGGTGGGCGTGCGGCCGAAGCCGCGGCAGTCGATGGCCAGCACCGGCAGGCCATAGGGGTCCAGGCCCCAGACCATCCCGTGCCCGGGATTGGCGACAAACAGCCGGTCATGCGCGTCCACCGCCAGCCCGTCCGGCCCGACGATGCCACCCGGCGTGCGGAAGAAGACGCCCGCCTTGCCCACCCAGGCATCCTCGCGCAGCGGCAGGCGCCAGATCTCGGCGGAGCGGGTCATGGCCACATAGGCATGGGTGCCGGCGCGGTTGAGCGCGATGCCATTGGGGCTGGGGCCATTGCCGATCAGCCGGTCCACCCGGCCATCGGGCCAGAGGCGCCAGAGGCGGCCGCTCGGGTCCTGCATGCCGGTCTGGCCCTGGTCGGTGAAGAGGATCTGCCCGCCTGGGCCGGTGGTGACGTCGTTCAGGCCCTTGAAGCCTTCGCCGCCCACCGTCTCCAGAAGGGGGGCGATGGCGCCACTGGCAGGGTCCAGGCTCAGCAGCCCGTGGCGGTGGTCGGCCACCAGCAGGCTGTCGGCGGTGCCGGCGGCCAGCCCGTTGGGCCAGCCGTCATATTCCGCCACCACCGGCCACTGGGTGGGGGTGACGCGGAAGATGCGGCCATAGGGGATATCCACCACATGCAGGTTGCCGGCGGCATCGAAGCAGGGGGCTTCCAGGAAGCTGTCGATCTCCCGCCCGCCGCGATTCGCGTCGGCCCAGCCGGTGCGGCGGGGCGCGCGGTGCCGGTCCGGCAGGCGGGAGAGGAGGCGGGGCGTCAGGTCGCGGGGGGCAGGGAACCACATGGCGGCGCAAGCTGCCCCCAGGCCGGGCGCGCCGCAAGCACCCAGAAGGGCGCCGCCCAAGCGGCTGTCATCGCGTCCCCTCTTTTCTTTTTGCGTCGCCTGGGCCGATGATGCGCCAAGGAAAGATTTCGGGGAGCGCGACCAATGGCGAAGTTCGGCCTCAGCCAGTCCGTGCGACGGATCGAGGACCCCAGGCTGCTGAAGGGGCACGGCCGCTATACCGACGACATCTCGGTGCCCGGCCAGCTGCATGGCTACCTGCTGCGCAGCCCGCACGCGCATGCGCGCATCCTCTCGGTCGACACCGCGGCGGCGCTGGCGCTGCCGGGCGTGCATGCGGTGCTGACCGGGCAGGACTGGCTGGCGGATGGGCTGGGCGAGATCCCCTGCGCCATCCCGCTGAAGAACCGCGACGGCAGCCCGCGCTCCAATACCTCGCGCTACGGCCTGGCGGTGGAGCGGGTGCGCCATGTGGGCGACCCCGTGGCCTTCATCATCGCCGACAGCGTGCAGCAGGCGCGCGACGCGGCCGAGGCGGTGATGGTCGATTACGACATCCTGCCCGCCGTGACCGATCTCGGCACCGCCATCGAGCCGGGCCAGCCGCAGGTCTGGGACACCGCCCCCAACAACACCTGCTTCGACTGGGAGGCGGGCGACAAGGCCAGGACCGATGCGCTGTTCGCCCAGGCGGCGCATGTCACCAAGCTGACGGTGGTGAACAACCGCATCGTCGTGAACAGCATGGAGGGCCGCGCCGCCCTGGCGGAATATGACGGCGCCACCGGCCGCTTCACGCTGCATGCGGGCACCCAGGGCTCCTGGCTGGTGAAGGAGCTTCTGGCCAGTTCCGTCTTCCACCTGCCGCCGGAGAATTTCCGCGTCATCACCCCCGATGTCGGCGGCGGCTTCGGCATGAAGCTCTATCTCTATGGCGAATACGCGCTGTGCTGCTGGGCCGCGCGCAGGCTGGGCCGTCCGGTGAAATGGGCGGCGGAGCGGATGGAGGCCTTCCAGTCCGACACCCAGGGCCGCGCCAACCTGACGACCGGCGAGCTGGCGCTGGACAAGGACGGCAAGTTCCTGGCGCTGCGGACGCTGAACCTCGCGGATATGGGCGGCTATCTCTCCACCTTCGCGCCCTTCATCCCCTGCGGCGCCGGCACCAAGGTGCTGGCCAGCGTCTATGGCTTCCAGGCCATCTACGCCAATGTGCTGGGCGTGGTGACCAATACCGTGCCGGTCGATGCCTATCGCGGCGCCGGGCGGCCGGAGAGCAACTACCTGGTGGAGCGGCTGATCGACGCCGCGGCGCGGGAGCTGGGCATCGACCGCATCGACCTGCGCCGCCGCAACATGGTGCCGCCCAGCGCCATGCCGCATCTGACGCCGGTCGGGCAGCGCTACGATTCCGGCGATTTCAGCCAGGTGCTGGACAAGGCACTGCAGAAGTCGGACTGGGCCGGCTTCGCGGCCCGCAAGGCGGCCTCCGCCGCGCGCGGGATGCGGCGCGGCATCGGCATGGCCTATTACCTCGAGGCCACCGGCGGCGACCCCTCCGAGCGCGCGGAATTCCGCTTCGCGGAGGATGGCTTCGTGGATGTCATCGTCGGCACCCAGTCCACGGGACAGGGGCATGAGACGGCCTATGCCATGGTGACCGGCCACCAGCTCGGCATCCCGCTCGAGAAGATCCGCGTACTGCAGGGCGATTCCGACTCCGCCCCCAGCGGCGGCGGCACCGGCGGCGCCCGCAGCCTCTATTCCGAGGGCACGGCCCTGCTCGCCACCGCCGCCAGCGTGGTGGAGAAGGGCAAGCAGGCCGCCAGCGAAGTGCTGGAAGCCGCCGCCGCCGATATCGAGTTCGACCCGGCGGGCACGGGCGGCGGGCGCTTCGCCATCGCCGGCACGGACCGCGGCATCGGCATCCTGGAACTGGCGGCGACGCAGCGCGCCCGCGCCGCGCGGGGCGAGACGGCGACGCTGCTGGATGCCGCCGTGGTGGCGGAGGTGCCGCATGGCACCTATCCCAATGGCTGCCACATCGCCGAGCTGGAGGTGGACCCGGAGACCGGCCACACCGAGATCGCCCGCTATATCGTGGTGGATGATGTCGGCCATGCCATCAACCCGCTGATCGTGCGCGGGCAGGTGCATGGCGGCGTGGCCCAGGGCATCGGCCAGGCGGTGATGGAGCGCACGGCCTATGACAAGGAGACGGGGCAGCTCCTCTCCGCCAGCCTGAACGACTATGCCCTGCCCCGCGCCGCCGACCTGCCGGATATCGAGGTGGAGCTGGTGGAGATCCCCTGCGAGACCAATCCGCTGGGCGTGAAGGGCGCGGGCGAGGCCGGCGCCGTCGGCTCGCCGCCCGCGGTGATCAACGCGCTGGTGGATGCGCTGGCCGGGGATGGAATCACCCATCTCGACATGCCGGCGACGCCGGAAGTGGTCTGGAAGGCGCTGCACGCCGCCTGACCCCCTTCCCTTCGCCCGCCAGGGCCATATCTCCAGGATAGAACGGGGCGCCCGGACCCACCGGGCGCCCCGCCGCTGTTTTCGAGAGGAGCGTAACCCGGATCATGATCGTCACCCTCACCCTGAACCCGGCGGTGGACGTCTCGACCACGACCGAGCGGGTGGTGCCCGAGCATAAGCTGCGCTGCGAGGTGCCACGCCGCGACCCGGGTGGGGGCGGCATCAATGTCGCGCGGATGGTGCGGGCGCTGGGCGGCGCCTCCGCGGCGGTCTTCCCCGCCGGCGGCCCCACCGGCCAGGGGCTGGTCTCGCTGCTCGGCGCCGCCGGGCTGGATGCCCATGCCGTGCCCATCGCGGGCGAGACGCGGCAGAGCTTCACGGTGGATGAGCAGGGGCCGGGCCGGAAGGAATACCGCTTCGTCATGCCGGGTCCCGAGCTGGCGGAGACGGAGCTGGAGGCCTGCCTGCGGGAAGTGGCCAGGCTCGCCGCCGGCGCCAGTTTCGTGGTGGCCAGCGGCAGCCTGCCGCCGGGCGTGCCGCCGGAGGTCTATGCCCGGCTGCGCGGGATGCTGCCCCCGGGGCCACGCCTGGTGGTGGACAGTTCCGGCCTCGCGCTGCGGCACACCCAGGGCGCCTGGATGATCAAGCCCAGCCTGCGGGAGCTACAGACCCTGGCGGCGCGCGAGCTGCCGGACAGCGATTCCCGCATCGCCACCGCCCGCGCGCTGATCGCCGACGGGATGACGGAAGTGGTCGTGCTCTCCCTCGGCGCGAATGGCGCCATGCTCATCACGCGGGAGGAGCAGGAACACTTCCCCGCCATCCCCGTGCCCATACGCAGTACCGTGGGCGCGGGCGACAGCATGGTCGCCGCCATGGCCCTGGCGCTGGAGCGTGGCGAGCCGCTGCGGCAGGCCGTGCGCTTCGGCATGGCGGCGGGGGCGGCGGCGCTGCTGCGCCCGGGCACGCAGCTCTGCCGGCGCGAGGATGTGGAGCGGCTCTTCGCCGGGGAAAGCCCGGAGTGACGGCGGCTGGCCTGAACGAAGGAAGGAGGAGTCCCATGGAGCAGCCCGCCATCCGCGCCTTCTTCGATGAGCCGACCAATACGGTCAGCTATCTGGTCTGGGACCCCGCCACGCGCGAGGGCGCCGTGATCGACCCCGTGCTGGGCTGGGATAACCGCAGCGGCGAGGCCGATACCGCCTTCGCCGACGGCATCCTGAAGGCCGCCGCCGGGGAAGGCGTGACGCTGCGATGGGTGCTGGAGACCCATGCCCATGCCGACCACCTGACCGCCGCGCCCTATATCAAGTCCCGCACCGGCGCCCCCATCGGCATCGGCGAGCATATCCGGGAGGTGCAGAAGATCTTCCGCCCGGTCTTCGACGCCCGGGACGTGAAGCCGGATGGCGGGGATTTCGACCGCCTCTTCCGCGACGGGGAGCATTTCCCGCTCGGGCGGATGACGGTCGAGGTGCTGCATGTGCCCGGCCATACCCCGGCCGATGTCGCCTATCGCATCGGCGGGGATGTCTTCGTGGGCGACACGCTCTTCATGCATGACTACGGCACCGCCCGGGCCGATTTCCCGGGTGGCGACGCGCGCCAGCTCTACCGCTCCATCCGGCGGCTGCTGACGCTGCCGCCGGAGACGCGGCTCTGGATGTGCCACGACTACAAGGCGCCGGGGCGCGACCACTTCGCCTGGCAGAGCACGGTCGCCGAGCAGCGGGCCCATAACCCGCATGTGAAGGACGGCAGGACGGAGGAGGAATTCGTCGCCTTCCGCACCGGGCGGGATGCAAAGCTGGCAGCGCCCGTGCTGCTGCTGCCCTCCATCCAGGTGAATATCCGCGCCGGCCGCTTCCCCGAGGCGGAGGCGAATGGCGTGCGTTATCTCCGCATTCCCGTCACAGCCAAGGGCTGGACCCCCGCATGACTGACAGCACCACCCTCGTCTGCCCGCATTGCGACGCGCTCAACCGCGTCCCCACCGCCCGCCTGGGCGACGGCCCGCGCTGTGGCCAGTGCCACCAGCCGATGTTCCAGGGCCGGCCGGTGGCGCTGACGGAAGAGCGTTTCCGCCGCCATCTCGCCCATAGCGGCATCCCGCTGCTGGTGGATTTCTGGGCCTCCTGGTGCGGCCCCTGCCATGCCATGGCCCCCCAGTTCGAGGCCGCCGCCCAGGTGCTGGAGCCGCGCATGCGGCTGGCCAAGGTCTCGACCGAGGAGGCGCAACGGCTGGCCATGGAACTCGGCATCCGCTCCATTCCACTGCTGGCGGTCTTCGCCGGAGGGCGGGAGGTGGCGCGGCAGGCGGGCGCCATGCCGGCGCAGCAGATCGTGCGCTGGGCGCAGGGGGTGGTCTAGGAAGGCCGCCCCGTCACGCGGGCCCGGATGAGGATGGCAGGCGATGCAGACCCCTCCGCTTCCCACGCCGCATCGCCGGGAGGCGATCGGCACCCTCGCCGCCGCGGGCCTGGGCGTCGCGGCAGGCGTTTCCAGGCCACAGGCGGCCCGGGCCTCCGATGCCGCGCATGTCGTGCTGCTGGGCGATTCCTCGCTCGATAACAGGGCCTATGTGGGTGCCGCGCCGGATGTGCTGGCGCATCTGCGGGGGCGGCTGCCGCGGCCATGGCGGGCGACGCTGGCGGCCGTGGATGGCGCGGTGGTCGGTGACATCCAGAGGCAGCTCACCGGCCTTCCGGCCGATGCCACGCATCTGCTGATCAGCGTCGGGGGCAATGACGCCCTGCGGCAGGAAGGCCTGCTTCAGGAGGCGGCGCGGAGCGTCGGCGAGGGCGTGGCCAGGCTGGCGGAGCTGCGCGAGCGGTTCCGGCGGGACTATGCCGCCATGCTCGGGGCGGCCCTGGCCAGGGGCCTGCCGGTGGCCGTCTGCACCATCTATGACCCGCGTTTCCCGGACCCGCGGCGCCAGAGGCTGGGCCTGACGGGCCTCGCACTGTTCAACGACGTCATCATCCGCGCCGCCTTCGAGCGGGGCCTGCCCGTGCTCGACCTGCGGCTCATCTGCGACGAGGACGCGGATTTCGCCAATCCGATCGAGCCCTCCGGCCAGGGTGGGGGAAAGATCGCCGCGGCGATCCTGCGGCTCCTCCTGGAGCATGACTTCGCGCGCCGCCGCTCCGAGGCCTTCACCGGAGGGTCCGGACCGTGATGTCGAAAGGATCCGGGGAACTCCCTCCCCGGCCTTTCCTCATCCCTGGATCAGCTTGACCTTCCGGCCCTCGACGCCCAGCGCCAGCTTGCCGCCCTTCAGCGCCAGCGCGGCCTGGCCGAAGACCAGCCGGCGCCAGCCATGCAGGGCCGGCACTTCCGGCTCGGCCTCCGTCGCCAGCCGTTCCAGCTCGTCTGCACTGGCGATCAGCTTCGGCGCCACGTCATGCTCCTCGGCCTTGGCGGCCAGCAGCACCTTCAGCAGCGCGATCAGCGCGGGGGAGGCCGGCGGGCCCTGGCGGGGCTCGCGCGGGGCCTCGGGCAGCGCCTCTTCCGGCAGTTCCTTCGCGGCGGCCAGGGCGGCCAGCAGGCCGGCGCCGGTCTTGCCCTCGGCGAAGCCCTTGCTGATGCCGCGGGCGCGGCCGAGCTCATTGGCCGTGGTGGGCTGGGTCGCGGCGATCTCCAGCAGCGTCTCGTCCCGCACCAGCCGCTGGCGGGGGATGTTGACGCGCTGCGCCTCCCGCTCCCGCCAGGCGGCGGCGGCGCGCAGGGCGGCCAGGAAGCGGCGGTTGCTGGTGCGGGGCTTCAGCCGCTCCCAGGCCGTCTCGGGGTCCTGGCGGTAGGTGGCGGGGTCCATCAGCTCCGCCATTTCCTCCGCCACCCAGGAGAGGCGCCCCTCCTGCGTCAGCCGCTCCAGCAGCGCGGTATAGACACGGCGGAGATGGGTGACGTCCGCGGCGGCATAGGCGATCTGCGCGGGCGAGAGCGGCCGCGCCGCCCAGTCGCTGAAGCGGTGCGCCTTGTCGATCGAGGCGCCGGCCAGGCCGCGCACCAGGCTGTCATAGCTGGCCTGGTCCCCGAAGCCGGCCACCATGGCGGCGATCTGGGTATCGAAGAGCGGGCGGGGGGGCGCGCCGAAGCGCAGGATGCAGATTTCCACGTCCTGGCGGGCGGCGTGGAAGACCTTGATGACCTTCGGGTCCGCCAGCAGCTCGCCCAGCGGGGCGAGGTCGAGTCCCTCGGCCATGGCGTCGATGACGGCCACGTCATCGGCGCCGCCCAGCTGCACCACGCAGAGCTCGGGCCAATAGGTCCGTTCCCGCATGAACTCGGTATCGACGGTGACGAAGGGTTCTTCACGCAACCGGGCACAGAGCGCAGAGAGCGCATCGGTGGTGGTGATCAGGACAGGGGCGGCGTCCTGGGCCTGCTGACGTCGGCTCATTCTGCCCGCTGTTCTAGCGAAGCTGCGGCCTGCCGGAAAGGCGGGGGCCTGATCGCAGTGCCGTGTCAGGCCAGGGCATGCCTCCCCGCCCGCAGAGCGGCCTTGACATGCTGGCCCGCCCCGCCCCTTCTTCGCCCGTTTTTCCGCCAGCCGGGGTTTTGACCGACGATGCACGCCTACCGGACCCATACCTGCGGCGCGCTGCGCGCCAGCGATGCCGGCCAGACCGCGCGCCTTTCCGGCTGGGTGCACCGCAAGCGCGACCATGGCGGCCTGCTCTTCATCGACCTGCGCGACCATTACGGCCTGACGCAATGCGTCATCCCCGCCGGGTCCGATGTCTTCGCCGCCGCCGATGCCATCCGGCCGGAAAGCGTCATCACCGTCACCGGCGAGGTCGTGGCGCGCGAGGGGGCCACGGTGAACGACAAGCTGCCCACCGGCGCCATCGAGCTGCGGGTGAAGGCGCTGGAAGTGCAGTCCCATGCCGATGTGCTGCCGATCCAGGTGGCCGGCGAGCAGGAATTCCCCGAGGACCTGCGGCTCCGCTACCGCTTCCTGGACCTGCGGCGGGAGAAGCAGCACCGCAACATCATGCTGCGCGCGGGCGTCATCGCCTCCATCCGCCGCCGCATGATCGAGCAGGGCTTCACCGAGTTCCAGACGCCGATCCTGACGGCGTCCAGCCCGGAGGGCGCGCGCGACTTCCTGGTGCCCAGCCGCAACCACCCCGGCACCTTCTACGCCCTGCCGCAGGCGCCGCAGCAGTTCAAGCAGCTGGCGATGGTGGCGGGCTTCGACCGCTACTTCCAGATCGCCCCCTGCTTCCGCGACGAGGCCTCCCGCGCCGACCGCTCGCCCGGCGAGTTCTACCAGCTCGACTTCGAGATGAGCTTCGTCACCCAGGAAGACGTCTTCGCGGCCATCGAGCCGGTGATGGAGGGCATCTTCAACGAGTTCGGCGGCGGCCGGAAGGTGACGCCCGCGCCCTTCCCGCGCATCCCCTATGACACGGCGATGCTGGAATACGGCTCGGACAAGCCGGACCTGCGGAATCCGCTGAGGATCACGGATGTCACCGAGTCCTTCCGTGACAGCGGCTTCGGGCTGTTCTCCAAGGTCGTGGCCTCGGGCGGCATCGTGCGCGCCATCCCGGCGCCGGGGGCCGCGGCCAATCCGCGCGGCTTCTTCGACAAGCTGAACGAATGGGCCCGCGCCGAGGGCGCCGGCGGCCTGGGCTATATCCAGTTCGCGGCCGAAGGCCCCAAGGGCCCCATCGCCAAGAACCTGGAGGCCGAGCGGGTCGAGGCCATCCGCGCCGCCTGCAACCTGCAGCCGGGCGATGCCGTCTTCTTCGCCGCTGGCAAGAAGGACGAGACGCCGAAATTCGCCGGCAAGGTCCGCACCAAGCTGGGCGAGGAGCTGGGGCTGATCGAGCAGGGCGAGTTCCGCTTCTGCTGGATCGTCGACTTCCCGATGTACGAGCTGAACGAGGAAACCGGGCAGGTCGATTTCAGCCACAACCCCTTCAGCATGCCGCAGGGCGGGCTGGAGGCGCTGAACTCCATGGACCCCTTGGATATCAAGGCCTTCCAGTACGACATCGTCTGCAACGGCATCGAGCTGTCCTCGGGCGCCATCCGCAACCATCGCCCGGACATCATGATCCGCGCCTTCGAGATCGCCGGCTACACCGAGCAGACGGTCGAGGAGCGTTTCGGCGGCATGCTGGCGGCCTTCCGCTACGGCGCGCCGCCGCATGGCGGCTCGGCCCCCGGCATCGACCGCATGGTGATGCTGCTGGCGGATGAGCCCAATATCCGCGAGGTGATCCTCTTCCCGCTGAACCAGCAGGGGCAGGACCTGATGATGGGCGCGCCGGCCCCGGTGGAGCCCGCGCGGCTTAAAGAACTCTCCATCAAGCTCGATCTTCCGCCCGTAAAGGGTGCGGCGGGCTCCAAGGCACCCTAACTGTCCGGGATGACCGGACCGAAGGAGCATATGGCCATGCGGTTGCGCGACTTGCTGGGAACCCCCTGGGGAAGCACCGCTCTTGCGGCCACGCTGGCGCTGGGCCTCGCCGCCCCCGCCGGGGCGCAGGCCCCCGCCCCCGCCCCCACCGCCGCCCCGGCGCCGAACCCGCTGCCGGGCGCGGCGCCGCAGGCGCAGGAAGGCGCGGAGGCCATGGCGGCCCACCGCGCCGCCTACCGGCTGTCTCTGGCCCGCTCCCGCCCGGGCGGGCAGGTGGGCCAGGCCGAGGGCGCCATGCTCTTCGAGGTGCGCGACGCCTGCGACGGCTGGACCACGCGCCAGCGCCTCGGCATCAATGTGGTGGACCGTGCCGGCGATACGGTGGAGACCAGCTCCGACTACTCCACCTGGGAGAGCAAGGACGGCAGGCGCCTGCGCTTCACCCTGACCCAGTCGGCCCAGGGCGCGGTGATGAAGCGCATCACCGGCGAGGCGGAGCTGAACGGCGACCAGGGCGGCGTCGTCCGCTACGAGCAGCCGGAGGCGCAGCAGCTGACCCTGCCGCCCGGAACCATCCTGCCCATGACGCATACCATCCGTGCGCTGGCCATGGCCAAGGCCGGGCAGAAGATGCTGAACGTGCCGCTCTTCGACGGCACCACGGACGAAGGCGCGCAGGACACCACCACCCTCTTCTCCGCCTGGACCCCGCCCGAGGCCAATCCGCGCTTCCCGCTGCTGGCCGACCAGGGCAGCGCCCGCATGCGGATCGCCTTCTTCAGCCGCGACGCCTCGGCTGGCGCCAGCACGCCGGAATACGAGGTGGGGCTGCGCTATTTCGCCAATGGCGTGGCGGATGACATGAAGATGGACTTCGGCGACTTCGTGCTGGACGGGAAGCTGGAGAAGCTGGAGCCGTTGCCGCACGACTGCTGAGCGGGTGCCATCCGGGGGGCTCCGCCCCCGGAGGCCAGGCTAGCGCAGCCTGGAGAGTTCCTGCTCCGCCGGCCGGTAATGAGGGGTGATCTGCAAGGCGCGGCGGAAGTCGCCCGCCGCCTCGCTGCTGCGCCCCAGCCCCGCACGGACGATGCCGAGGCGGGTGAGCACCTCCGCATTCGCCTGCATCCCGGCCGCACGGGCCAGATGCGTCTCGCCCTTCAGGGCCTCGCCGCGCCTCCAATGCACCCATCCCAGCGTATCCAGGAAAGCCGGGGTGCCAGGGGCGCGCTCCACCGCCCGGCTCGCCAGGGCCAGCGCCTCATCCAGATCGCCGCCGCCATCGGCCAGCAGCCAAGCGAGGTTGTTCATGGCCAGGAGGTTGTCCGGATCGGCCGCCAGGGCCTTGCGGTAGCTGGCCGTGGCCCCCGCCTTGTCGCCGCCCTCCTGCTGCGCCATGCCGAGCCCCATCAGCGCGGCGAGCAAATTGGGGCTCTGCTTCAGGGCGGCCTCGAATTCCGCCCTGGCTTCCGGCGGCCGCCGCAGGCTCAGGAGCAGCGAGCCCTTGGCGGCGCGCGCCTGGGCAAAGCCCGGGCTGCGCGCGAGCGCCGCGTCATAGGCCGTCAGGGCGGCGTTCTGCGCGCCCGATTGCAGCAGGATCTGCGCCCGTGCGTAATCGGGCAGCGGGTCCTGGGGCCGCAGGCTGGCGGCGACGGTCAGCTCCTCCAGGGCGGCCTTCGCCTGCCCGCTGCGCGCCAGCGCCAGGCCGTGGCCGTAGCGCGCCGCTCCGTTCCCGCTGTCGCGGCGCAGCACAGCCTCGTAATAGGGCAAGGCCCGCTGCGGCTGCCCCAGTCGCTGGTTCAGCAGGTCGGCGATTTCCAGTGGGGTGGCGAGGTCGGCCGGGTCCAGCGCGATGGCGGCGTCGAAGGAGGCGATGGCCTCATCGGCCCGGCCCTGCAGCACCTGCAGCCGGCCCAGCGCCCGCTGCAGCTCGGGCGCCCGCGGGCTGGCATCGATGCCGGCGCGCAGCTGTGCCTCGGCACCCGCGGCATCGTTGCGGCGGGCCGCCACTTCCGCCAGCCCGAGGTAAGGGGCGGCCGAGGTCGGCGAAGCCAGCCGCAACGCCTCGAAGCGCCGCTGCGCCGCATCGAGATCCCCCCGCACGGTGGCCTCCATGCCCTGGCGCATGGTGGCGGAAACGCCCGGCGCCACCCCCGCTTCGGGCAGCAGCGCCGGTGCTGCCAGCAGGGCCCGTGGCGTGGCGCTGACAAGCGCGGCGACCAGGAGGGGACGGAGAAGGCCGGTGCAGATCATGGCAGGCGGTCCTGGCGGGATGGAGAACCCGGAATGGGGAAGGAGAGCGGTGCCCGGAAGCGCCGCTCTCCCGTCATGGTGCCGTGCTCAGCGCGGCGCGCGGCGCAGCCGGCGCACGAAGCCCAGCCCGGCCAGGCCCAGGCCCAGAAGGCCCAGGCTGGCAGGCTCCGGCACGCTGGTCGGCGGCGGCACGACGACATCGCCGCCCACGCCCGCGAAGGCGAAGACATAGGTCGGCAGGTCATCCGAGCGCAGGCCACCCACGCTCGACTGGCCCAGGCTGTACAGCTCGGGGCTGACGCTTCCCAGCAGGGCCAGGGCATCGGCCCGGTTGCTGCCGGCGCCATAGAAGATGGTGAAGGTATAGCTCTCGCCAGCCTCCAGATCACCGAAGCCGAAAACGAAGAGACTGCCGTGATCATTGATACCGCCCTGGTCGCCCTCGGTATTCGGGGCGGTGGCAATACCGCCATTGCTCACGGCAGTGAGCGGATTGGCATTGGCGAAGCCGTCATCCGTCGCGTGCAGCAGGGTGCTCGTGGTGCCCACGCCCCGGTGCTCGACCAACTCGTTGAAGGGGGTCGGCGGCACGTCCCAGTCCATGGCGCGGGCGTAGCGCACATCCGTCATGGTCGCGCCGGAGGTATTGGAGATCGTCACCTCCGCCTTGAACAGCGCGCCCGTGGCAGTCTCGGCCCCGATTGAGAATTTATGGGTGATGGACAGGCCTGGCACGCCCGCCAGCTGCGCGTTGGACTGGAACACGCCGGTATCCACGGTCGGCGCCAGGACCGTGATGTTCTGGTTCCCGGTATCCTGGCCGATCTGGCCGCCGACGCCATTGGCCGCGACACCCCAGGCCTCACAGTCGCAGGCCGGGCTGAGAGCGTCCTGGAAACCGGTCAGGCCGCTCTGGCCCGTGAAGCGGTAGCCGATGCCGACATCACTGGTGACGAGTTGGCCACCATCATTGATGCCGATCTGGACCTGCCCGTTCGGGCTGGTCAGGACCGTTGCCGCCGAGGCGATACCGGATGTCAGGCATAGAGCGGCCGCCGCTCCGATGAACCGCAATCTGTTCGACATATGGACCTCCCATCCATTTTGTTGCGGTGCCGATACAGCAAGCCTCATGCCAAAATAAAAAAATTTTAATGTACAACATGTTAGCGGATGGATAAGCCCGAGCTTACTGACGCCTGTAAAAGTACGTGACTCGCCTCCGGCCAGGAGCGCCCGCCATCCCTGTCAATAGGTCCCGAAGATCCGCGTGATCTCCGCCGGGTCGCGGGTGACGGTCAGCGCCAGGGCGAGCAGGATGCGGGCCTTCTGGGGCGTCAGGTTGTCGGCGGCCAGCATACCCTCCTGCGCCATGCGCCGGCCCTGGATGACCCGGCCGCTGCCGGCGCGGCTGGATTGCACGACCACCACGCCTTCCGCCAGCGCCTCGCGCAGCGCCTCGGTCTCGCCGGGCGTGCCGGAGCCTGGGGGGAAGCCGGCGCTGACAATGCCCTGGGCGCCCGCCGCCACGAAGGCACGGATGGCGGTGCCATCCGCATCGGCATGGGAATAGGCGATATCCACCCGCGGCAGCGCCGGCAGGTCGCGGATATCGAATTCGGTGTCGGGCGCGGCGCGGCGCAGCGGGCGGCGGTAGAAGGCGATGCGGTCGCCATCGGCATGGCCGAGCGCGCCGAAATCGGGCGCGCGGAAGGCCTGCAGCCGCCAGGTGGAGGTCTTGGCGACATCGCGCGCCGTATGGATCTCGTCATTCAGCAGCACCAGCACGCCCATACCCCGCGCCTCCGGGCAGGCGGCCAGGCGCACGGCGTTCAGCAGGTTCATGGACGCGTCGGAGGACAGTGCCGAGGCCGGCCGCTGCGCGCCCACCATGACCACGGGCAAGCTGGTCTTCAGGGTCAGGGAAAGGGCATAGGCCGTCTCCTCCATCAAGGAGGTGCCATGGCCGATGACGATGCCGGCCAGCCCGGGCTCGGCGGCTTCCAGCTGGCTGCAGCTGCGCGCCAGGCTGCGCCAGTCCACGAAGCCGAGATGGGTGGAGATGCTGGCGCGATGGGACAGCGCGAAGACATCCGCCACCTCCGCCAGCTCCGGCAGCCGCGCCAGGACGGTGGCCGCGTCCATCACCTGCCCGGTGGCGCTGTAATCCTGGATGTCACGCGGGCCCTTGCCCAGCGAGGCCATGGTGCCGCCGGTTCCGATGAAGGCGATACGCGGCTTCGGGCTGGCCATGCCAGGCTTTTTCGCTGGATTCTCCCGAAGGGGAGGTCAGCGCGACGCCGTCGTCAAGTTCAGGCTGTGACCGGATGCGCCGCCGCGGGTGACGAGGCTGGAATGCAGCCAGCCCTCGGCACCGCCATGACCCACCTTCAGCCAGCCGCCCGGCGCCTCGGCGAAGACCCGCAGCACCGTGCCGCGCTGCACCACCTTCAATACATCTCCGCCGCCGCGGGGATGCTCCCGCAGGTTGCCGTTCTGGCGCATGGTGATGGAGCCCTGCGCCTGCATGGCCTGCGCCTGCTCGGCCTCCATCCGCGCCACACCAGGGGGCGCGGGCGGGGCCAGGACGCGCAGATCGGCCGGGATGACCGGCAGCGGCGGCGGGGCGGCGACGCGGTGGGAGGATGAGGCCACGGCCGCATCCTCGGTGCAGCGGCTGCGCGTCTCCACGAAGACCCGGGTGGCCGAGACGCGGTCGGTCGGGAGATAGGGCTCCGCCACCAGCTCGCCCTCCGGCGGGCGGCTGACGAGGACGACGAAGGGCGCAGCCTCGCCACCGGAAAGGGCGACCTGGCCGCAGACGGCGATGCTGCCGGGGGCCGCCTGGGGAAAGGTGCGGACCTCGCTAATGCTGACATCGGAGCGCAGATCGGCGCGCAGCCTCGTCTCCGCGGCCTGGCGTGCCTGGGAGGCCGGCAGGGCCGCTTCGGCCTGGGCCGCCTGCGCCTTGGGGGTGGAATCGTCGCAGCCCCCGAGCAGCGCGGGCAGAGCCAGGAGTGCCGAGAGGCCGGCCATTCCAATCCATGAGCTGGTCTTCACGAAGGCCTCCCTGCCACTGGGTCCGGCACAAGCGCCGTCGCGCTTCAAACCCGACTCAGCCAGGGGCGGTTGCCTCTTGAAGATGTGTAACAAACACGCGCGCGATCACTTGCGCGCGCAGCGGCTCCAGCGCAACCGCTGGAAAATCAGCTGCTTGGGGTGTGGCGGTCCAGCAGCCCATCCGGCAGCGGCATGGCCCTGGCGGTCCAGGTCCAGACCAGCCAGCACTCGACCGGGCGGTCCGGCCAGATCTGCCGCAGCAGCGCGCGATAGGCCGCCATCTGCCGGAGATAGACGGGCTGCACGCCTTCCAGCGCCTCGGGCGGCGGACGGTTGGTCTTGTAGTCCAGCACGATCACCCGGTCCGGCCGCACCGAGAGCCGGTCCACCTGCCCCACCAGCCGCACGCCGGAGACGATGCCGGCGATCGGCGCCTCGGCCAGGGAGCCGGGGGCGAAGGCCTCCGCCAGATCCGGGTGCTCCAGCAGGCCCAGCACCTCTTCGAGAGTCGCCGCCTGCTCCTCCCGCGAGAGGCCCTGGCCGGGGCGGCCGAGGAAGGCGGCGGCCACGCGGCGGCGCTCGCCGGGCGCGTATTCCGGCAGGTGCTGCAGCAGGGCATGGATCATGCGGCCACGGCGGAAGCGGTTGCCGGCGGGGTCGGCCGCGCCATGCGGGGCGGCGGCGGGCGTCTCGTCTTCCCCCTGCAAGGAGGAGGGAGAGAAGGTGGCCAGCGCGCTTTCCACCGGCGCGGGGCGCTGCACCCAGTCGGGCGGCGGCTCCGGCAGGGTGGCGCCGGCATGGCGGGTCGCCAGGCGGGCCGGCGCCGTCTGCTCGCAGGAGAGGCGGCGCAACGGGCCCTGGAAGCTGGCCGACGGCGGCGCGCCGAAGGCGGCGGGCTGGAAGGGTGCTTCCTCCACTCCGGGCAGTCTCGAGAAACCCTGGGCGACGAGGTCGTACCAGCAACCCGGCTTGGGCTCGCCCGGGGTGCAGACCAGCAGCCGGTCCTCGGCCCGGGTCAGCGCCACATAGAGCAGGCGGTTCTCCTCCGCCTCCCGCGCCAGGGCCTCCGCTTCGGCCAGCTCGTTCCAGGCGGGGGCATGGAGTTCCTTGCGCGGCGCCCAGAAGGGCAGCGGCGGGTCGGCCTCGCTCCAGCGCAGGGTGTCGCGGTTCAGCCCATTGCCGATATCCGGCAGGATGACGACGGGCGCCTGCAGGCCCTTGGCGCCATGGGCCGTCAGCAGCCGCACGGCATCCACGCCGCTTTCCGCCTCCCGCTTCACCAATGCGCCGCCGCGCCGCAGCCACTGGACAAAGCCCTGAAGGCTGGGGGGATGGCGGGATTCGTAGGTGAGCGCGGCGTTCAGCACCTCGTCCAGCGGGTCGGCGGCATCGGGGCCGAGGCGCGCCAGCAGCCGCGCGCGGCCGCCATGGATGCCCAGCACCTCGGCCAGCAGGGTGTGGGGGGTATGCAGGTCGGCCTGGTCGGCCAGTTCGGCCAGCCAGTCGGCGGCGCGGCCGAGGGTGGTGTCCTTCCCCCGCTCCGCCAGCACCCGCCACCAGAGCGGCTGCTCCCGCCCATGGGCGATCTCGAAAAGCTCCTCCTCCGAGAGGCCGATCAGCGGGCTTTTCAGCACGGCGGCCAGCTGGAGGTCGTCCTCCGGCAGCAGCAGCACGTCGCAGAGGGCCAGCAGGTCCTGCACCGCGATCTGCTCGACCAGCCGCATGCGGTCCACGCCGCCGACCGGCACGCCCTTCGCCTTCAGCGCGGCCACCAGCAGGTCGGAGAAGCCGGTGCGGCGGCGCAGCAGCACCAGGATATCGCCGGGGCGGATGGGACGGCCGCCCTGGGAGGGCAGCGTCTCCGTCCGCAGCATATGGGCGATGCGGGCGGCCAGGCTCTCGGCCAGCTGGGCGGCGGCATTGGCCTGCGCCAGCGGCTGCTCCGGCACCTGCCAGGCCTCGGGGTTCTCGCGCGGCGGGTCCAGCAGGGGGGGCCAGAGCTCCACCATCCCAGCCTCGCCGATCCGGTCGGCGCGGTGGGAGAGGATGGCGCCGTCGGCCACCACGCCCCGCCGGGCGGGCCCCTCCGCGAAGACGGCATCGACCAGCGCCAGGACCGGCGCGGTGGAGCGGAAGGAGACCTGGAGGGGCACGGCCTCGAAGCGCGCGCCCGCCTGCGGCACGGCCCGGGAGAAATGCGCCTGCCACCGGGCGAAGCCGGCGGCATCGGCACCCTGGAAGCCGTAGATGGACTGCTTCTCGTCCCCCACCGCGAAGATGGAGCGGATGCCCGGCTCCTCCCGCCTGCCCTGGCCGGCGAAGAACTCCTCCGCCAGCCGCGCGGCGATGTCCCATTGGGCGGGGTTGCTGTCCTGCGCCTCGTCCAGCAGCAGGTGGTCCAGGCCGCCATCGAGCTTGTAGAGCACCCAGGCGCTGCCGGGATCGGTCAGCAGGCGCTGGGCGGCGGCGATCAGGTCGTCGAAATCCACCGCGCCGGCGCGGGCCTTGCGGGCGGTATAGGCGGCGAGCACGGGCTGGGCGAGCGCCAGCAGCGACAGGGTGGCGGCATGCAGGCGCCAGGCGCGGCGCTTCTCCTCGAAGGCGAAGATCCGGTCGGCCTCGGCGCGCAGGATGCCGATGACCTCCGGGAAGTCGTCCTTCAGTCCGCCCTTGGTGGCCAGGCTGCGGTCGGCATAGGGCTTGCCGTCGGCGGTGAGGAAGCAGCGCGTCCATTCCTCCCACCGCGTCGGCCGGACCTCGGGCGGCAGGGCGAGCCAGGCGCGCAGCTGGGCGCCGCGGGCGCAGTCGTTCTTGTTGCTGCTCTTCAGCAGCAGGGCGGCGGCGCGGTCCAGGGCGGGCGGGATGCCGGCGACCGCCTCCTCCAGCTCCTCCGGCTCCGAGCCGCTGGCGGGCAGGCCCAGGCGGCGGCGCAGCACGGCATCGCAGCCTGCCATGCCGCCGGCCTGGGCGATGGCCGTGGCCAGCCGCTCCCGGTGCTTCACCATGGCCGCCAGGGTCTGCGAGAAGTCGTCGGGGCTGCCGAGGCCGGCGATGGCCTCGATGGCCTCCGCCGGCAGGCGGCCGGAAGCCAGGGTGCTCTCCCGCGCATCGGCGAGCAGGGAGGCGGCGTCGGCTTCCTCGATCAGGGTGAATTGCGGCGGCAGGCCGGCTTCCAGCGGAAAGCTGCGCAGCACGGACTGGCAGAAGGCATGGATGGTGGCGATGCGCATGCCGCCGGGCTGGTCCAGCACCTCGGCGAACAGGGCGCGGGCGCGGGTCAGGGCCGCGGCATCGGGCCGCTGCCCCGTCAGCGCCTCCAGGCTGGCGGAGAGCGGCGCGTCCTCGGCCACCGCCCATTCGCCCAGGCGGCGGGCCAGGCGCGTGGCCATCTCGGCCGCCGCGGCCTTGGTGAAGGTGAGGCAGAGGATGCGCCCGGGCTTGGTCTCCGGACGCAGCAGCAGCCGCAGCACCCGGTCGGTCAGCACCTTGGTCTTGCCGGAGCCGGCCGAGGCCCCCACCCAGGCGGAGGCGCCGGGATCGGAGGCGCGGCGCTGCGCGGCCTCGGCTTCGGCGCGCGGGGTCAGGAGGGTCGCGGAGGAAGGGGCCATGGCCTGCCTATGATCGGGCCGGACGGGGCGCGCGTCCAGCATGCTGGAGCCCGGGCGGCCATGGCGGGATGGCATGACGGCCATGGACAGGAACGGGTCCGCCGGATCATTCCAGGGGCAACCGGAGGTGATCCGGCCGAGTATCTCTGCCGGGACTCCATGCTGAAGGCGATATCGTGACCCCCAAACACCTACCCGGCGCCGAAGAGGCGAGCGAGGCCGAGGGCCCGGAGCAGCCGCATGTGCTGACGCGCGAGCGGCTGATGACCAATTCCCTGGATGAGATGGTGCGGGCCGCCTTCGGCACCCAGCTGATGAGCGAGGTGGACCGCGCGCGTTCCCTGCATGAGACGCTGGAGCACCGCCCGCCCGGCGGCGGCCCCGTCTGGCTCTTCGGCTATGGCTCGCTGATCTGGAACCCGACGATCCACTACGTGGACAGCCGCTTCGCCCGGGTGGAGGGCTGGCAGCGCGCCTTCTGCCTCTCCACTCCCATCGGCCGCGGCACGCCGGAGAACCCCGGGCTCGTGCTGGCGCTGGATGAGGGCGGCTATTGCGAGGGCGTGGCCTTCCGGCTCGACGACGCGGTGCTGGTGCAGGAGCTGTCGCTGATCTGGCGGCGGGAGATGCTGACCGGCGCCTATATCCCGCGCTGGCTGCCGCTGCATGACGCGGAGGGCAAGGTCTTCGGCCAGGGCATCGGCTTCGTCGTCAATCGCGCCGGGCCGCAATACGCCGATCTCTCAGAGGCGGATGTGGTGCGGCGCCTGGCGACGGCGGTGGGGCATCTGGGGAGCGCCGCGGATTACCTGCGCCAGACGCATCGTGGCCTGCGCCGTCTCGGGATCCGGGATGCGCTGCTGGACCGGCTGCTGCCCCTGGTGGCGCAGGCGCAGGAGCGTGCGGGCTGACGGGCGGTTGCCGCATCTCGCCGCGCCGGCCAAGGACCGGCTTCCGGTGGTGTTTGCGAAGGTGAAGCAGGCTTGCGGATGTTCATGATCACGCCACCGGTCTTCCAGGTTGTTTCTGCAAGGATCAGCATCACGCAGGGTTGAATCTTCCTGCCACGCCATCTGGCCTTTGATGTGGGGCAAGCGCATCGAGGAGTGCGTGGAGGCGAATGCCGGCCAATGTATGCGCAGCGCAGCCCGGAGGTCCGACTTGGCGAAGGCTGGCGCAGGCAGGGGCCTGCCATGGTCTCGCTGCGCTGGGCCTGACGGGCTGTGACCTTCCGCTCAGCCCGGCAGTGCCACTCCTCGGCGCCTATTTTCCATCCTGGCTCATCTGTGCCGCCACCGGTGTCCTCGGCGCCGTGGTGTTGCGCGTCATCTTCGTGAAGATCGGCATCGATCAGCGTCTGCCCTTCAGGCTCCTCGTCTACGCATGCCTCGCGGCCATCATAGATCTCGCGCTCTCGCTGACTTTGTACGGGCGCTGACAGATGGCGCAGTCAGCCTATTCCCGCCGCCACAGCCTCCTCGGTTTCATCGTCGCCGGGGTGATCCTCGCAGCCGCCATCGCGGCCTGGTGGTTCTACAGCAGGCGCGCCGACGGCAATCCGCTGTCCGAGGATGCCGTGCTGACGGCGAGCATCGTGAACATGGCCTCCAGCGTGCCGGGCCGCATCATCACCCTCGGCGTGACGGAGGATCAGAAGGTCGCGAAGGGCGACCTGCTGTTCGAGATCGACCCTGTCCCCTTCCGCCTCGCCGTCGATCAGGCGCGTGCCGATCTGCGGATGGCCGAAGCCGCGCGCAACGCGCAGCAGCGGGCGATCAGCGCGGAGGAATCCAACGCCGCCATCGCGACGGATCAGGTGACCCGCGCGCGGACGAACCTCGCCCTCGCCGAGCAGTCGCTCGCGCGGCTCACGCCCCTGCAGCGCAGAGGCTATGTCTCGGCGCAGCAGGTCGATGACGCCCGCACGGCCCGCGACGATGCCCGCACCAGCCTCGCCCAGGCGACGCGCCAGGCGGAGGCGGCGAGCAGCCTCGTCAGCACGCTCGATGAATCGGAGGCGCTGGTGGATGCGCGCCGCGCCGCCCTCGCGCTTGCCGAGCGCAGCCTTGCCAATACCACCATCCACGCGCCCCATGACGGCCGCGTGGTGGGTCTCACGGTATCCACGGGTGAGGTCGTGATACCCGGCCAGTCCGTCTTCACGCTGATCGACACGGACACCTGGTATGCCAGCGCCACCTTCCTCGAGACCGAGCTGCCCAGCATCGCGGTGGGCGACTGCGCGCGCGTCGTCGTGCTGGCCGACCGCTCCGTCCGCATCGCCGGGACGGTGACGGGCATCGGCTGGGGCGTCATCTCCGAGGATGTGGTGAACCTGCCGCGCGGCCTGCCCTATGTGCCGAAATCGCTCAACTGGGTGCGCATCATCCAGCGCTTCCCGGTGCGCATCCGCCTCATCGAGCCGCCGGAGATGCTGATGCGGATCGGCGCCTCGGCCGTGGCGGTCGTCCATCACGGCGAGCATTGCTGAGCATGGACGGAACGGCCCCCCGGCAGCGCTCCTTCGTCGCGCAGGCGATCGCCGATCTCGCGCCGTTTCCGGGACGGGCGGCGCTCACCTGGCGTATCGCGCTGCTCTGCGCGATCGTCGCCGCGGCGGCGATGATGTATGAGATCCCGGAAGCCGCGCTCAGCTGCTATCTGATCATCTTCCTGATGAAGCCCGACGCGGTCGAGAATATCGGCGTCGCCTTCGGCCTCATCGGGCTCGCGACCATCGTCCTGATCTGCACCGTGCCGCTGATCAACGCCACGGTCGATTCACCGCTGCTGCGGATGCTGGCCATCGCCATCGTCTCCTTCGCCTTCCTCTTCCTGGGCGCGGCGAGCCAGCTCGGCGAGATCGGCGGCGTCATCGGGCTGATCATCGCCTTCATCCTCACGCTGCTCAGCATGGCGCCGGCCGGCGACGTGGTGACCTATGCATTGCGTTCCGCTTGGTACCTTGCCGCGATGCCGATGGCGCTGATGGTAGCGTTCAACCTCTTCCTGGGCCTGTCACCGGTGCGGCTGCTGCGCGAAAGGCTTCAGCAGCGCCTTGCCACGGCCGCGGAGGCCATCGTCACCGGCGCTCCTGGCCGGCATGAGGCGCTGGCCGAGATGCTGCGCGCCGACAATGCCGCGCTGGAACAGATGGCGGGCTTCGTCAGGCTGCTCGCGCTCACGGGCGAGCCGCAGGCGGCGCAGATCGCGCGCGATGTCCGCGCCTCCTGGCGCCTCATGCTCGCGGCCTCCGCCCTGCCGGACGACCTCAGTGCCGCGCGTCGGGATGCCCTGGCCGCCGCGATCCGCCGCGCCATGGAAGCGCTGGAAGCGGGCGAGATGCCGCCGCGCCCAGAGCCCGGCCCCGAGCCGGCGACGGAGGCCGAGCATGCGCTCCTGGCCGCTCTCGCCACGATCGCCGGCGCGCCGGAACCGGGGGTGGTCGCGGCGCCGAAGGCACCCTTCCTCGCCCCCGACGTCTTGTCCAATCCCGCGTATCAACGGTTCGCGCTCAAGACCACGGCGGCGGCGGTCATCTGCTACGTCGTCTATACCAGCCTCGACTGGCAAGACATCCATACCGCGATGGTCACCTGCTACGTCGCGGCACTCGGCTCCACGGGGGAGACGGTGCACAAGCTCGGCCTCCGCATCACCGGCTGCCTGATCGGCGCGGCGATGGGCATGGGCGCGGTTCTGTTCGTCGTGCCGCATCTCGAGAGCGTGGGCGGGCTGATGGTCCTGATCTTCGCCGGCGTGCTGGTCGGGGCCTGGGTCTCGACCGGCAGCGAACGCATCGCCTATGGCGGCGTGCAGATCGCGCTCGCCTTCCTGCTCATCGTGCTGCAGGGCTTCCGGCCCAGCACCAGCCTCGACGCGGGCTGGGACCGCATCGTGGGCATCCTGCTCGGCAATCTGGTCGTCTATCTCATCTCCACCCGCATCTGGCCCGTCTCGGTCGAGGGCGCCGCGCGCGCCCACCTCCGGGACGCGCTCGCCGGGCTGGCACGCCTCGCCACTCAGGCACCGGAGCATCGCCCGGGCATGGTCCCGGATGCCGCGCTGGTGGCGAAGGAAGCCGGCAAGGCGGATGAGCTGCTCGCGCTGCTGCCTTTCGAGCCTGCGGCCATACGCGCGGCGCCGGCGACCCAGGCCGCGCTGCGGGCGACCAGCGCGGAGATCGCCGGGCTCACCCGCGACATCTACTTCAGCCGGGAGGCGATGCCCGATGTCGCGGCGCGCCTGGGGCAGCTCGGCACGAGGATCCTCGGCGGAGGGGATGGCGGGATGCTGGGCGAGACAGGTGGACCGGATGCGCTCCATCGCCGGCTCGACCGGCTTCAGGCGGCGGTGGCAGCCTGATGCGCTGCCGCGGCGCCTTCCTCTGCCTGGCGCTGGCGCTGGCCGCCTGCGCGGAGGACGCCGTGAAGCTGACCTCGCCCGGCCCCGAGACGCCATGGCGGCCGGCTGGCCATGAGAGCCAGGCCTGGAACGGCGGGGGCGGGAAGAAGGATTTCGGCATCCCGCCCGACCCCGCGCTCGCGGTCCTGCCGGCGAGGCCGGATATCGACCTCCGGCGCAGCTACCGCCTGCCTGAGCTGATCGACATAGCCCAGCGCAACAACCCCGCGACGCGCGGGGCCTGGCAGCGCGCGCGCGAAGCCGCGCTTGCGGTCGGGATGGTGGAGGCGACCTTCCTGCCGGTCATCACCGCCAATGTCATCGCTGGCCGGCAGACCACTTCCACGCCGCTGCCGCTACCGATCGGCTCGCGGCGTTCTTTCGACACGACGGTGGACGGCATCTCGCCTTCCATCGGGTTGCAATGGCTGCTCTTCGATTTTGGGCGCCGGGCGGCACTCGCCGACGCCGCGCGACATGGCACCCTGGCGGCGAATGTCCTGTTCAACGGCGAGCATCAGCGGCTGATCTTCGACGTCACCCGTGCCTACTACGTCCATGCCGCTTCCACGACACGGTCGCGCATCGCGCGTGAGACGCTCCGCAACAGCACCGCCATCCGCAACGCGTCCGAGGCCCGGCTCGAGAGCGGCCTCGGAACCACCGTGGAAGTCGCGCAGGCCCGCCAGCAGGTCGCGCAGTCCGAGTTGCGCCGGGTGCAGGCCGATGGGCAGGAGCGCAATTCCCATCAGGCACTGCTCCTTGCCATGGGCGTCAATCCGACATTGCCGCTGAAGGTCGACACCGGGGGTCAGCGCCGGCTGCCTGATGCACCGGAACTGCCCATCGATGACATGGTCAGCGCCGCCCTGGCGCGCCGGCCCGACGTGATGGCGAGCTACCAGGCGATGCAGGCGAGCAAGGCCGGCATCGCGGCGGCGCGTGCGGAGTTCTTCCCCAATGTCTTCGTCGCAGGCGCGCTCGCCGCCAGGCGGAACAATTTCGAGGCCGGGGGCCTGCCGACCATCGGTCAGCAGGCGACAGGGAGCGGCGTGCTACTGGGCGCGACGGTGCCGCTTTATGATTCCGGCCTGCGTGCCGCAAGGCTGAGGCAGGCGGAGGCGAGTGCCTCAGCGGCCGAAAGCACCTTCCAGCGCACGCAGAACGTGGCGGTGAGCGAGATCGTCACAGCGCGCAACATGCTGCGCACAGCGCTTGAATCGCATCGTGCCGCAAGCGCCCTCACCGCTGCGGCCACGGTCACCTATGACGCAGCTCTCGGCGCTTACAGGAGTGGTGTCGGCACAGTCACGGCGGCGACAGCCGCTGATACGGGCCTGCTGGACGCACGGCAGGCCCAGGCGGATACGTATGCCGCCGCGGTTGTCGGGGCCGCGAACCTGGCCTTTGCCGTCGGCGCCATGACGTCTCCCGACGCTGTTCCCTGAGTGTAGGGCGGTGGGCCTTCCTGTGCACCGGCTGACACAGCGGGCGTCTTGCATGAAAGCACCGCCCCTGGTTTGCCGGGGTCCTGTGAGCTGAACGGCTCAGGAGGGGAAGTCTTTATGTGCGGACATGGCAAATCCGCCCTGTGCGTGATGCACTGGGGCGGTTTGGTATGTTTGTTATTTGATGTTGGATGTAAGCGTCGTCTGACCCCCATGGTTGAGGTGCACAGCTCTGGGGAGGAGGATTGAGCCTTCTGGAGAGAGGGCAGGCAGTGGACGGGGATCTGGTCGGGAGCACGGAGGCGAGCACTCCTATGAGTGATCGTATGAGTGCCCGTACGGAATTCGTGGAAGTGGTGACCCGCGGTGAACGGCGCCGCCGCTGGAGCCCCGAGCAAAAGCTGCGGATCGTCGCCGAGGCGATGGACCCCACAGTCACCGCGGTCGATGTGGCACGGCGCTGGGGGATCGGCACGGGACTGCTTTATACATGGCGACGCGAGCTGCTGATGGCGGTCACCCCGGCGCCGATCACGCCAGGGCTCCCTGCGATCGCAGCGGAGGAAGCCCCCTGCGAGAATGCGCCTGCCGTCATTGCTGAGGCCGCCTCGCTGCCTGGTGACGGACGGATCGAGATCGCGCTTCCAGGTGGTGTCGTCGTCCGTGTTGATGCCGGGGTAGACGAGGCGGCGCTTCGGCGCGTCCTTGCGGCACTGGAGAGGCGATGATCGGTCCCGCGCCGGGCACACGCATCTTCCTCGCCTGCGGGGTGACGGACATGCGGCGTGGCATGGACGGGCTTGCCGCTCTCGTGCAGACCACCTTCGGCGAGGATCCGTTCTCGGGTGCGGTCTATCTCTTCCGTGGGCGCCGGGGCCATCTGGTGAAATGCCTCTGGCATGACGGTCAAGGCCTGTGCCTTTTCCAGAAGCGCTTGGAACGGAGCCGCTTCCAGTGGCCGGTGACGAACACCGGCAGGATTGCGTTGTCGGTGGCGCAGACTTCGATGCTGCTCGAGGGCCTGGACTGGCGCAACCCACAGCGGGTGTGGCGGCCGAGCGCGACGTAGCAGCTTTCGCTTGCACCGACGCGGCGCGGCCTGCGACGATTCCTGCGTGACAGCAGCCGATGACACGAACGGGGCGGACGCGGAGGTGGTTCTCCTGCGCGCTGCGCTGGCTGCCGCCGAGGCGAGGATCGCGGCACTCGAGGGCATGCTCCACGCGCTCAACCGCGCACGCTTCGGCCAGAGTGCCGAGCGCATCGATCCCGGCCAGCTTGTCCTTGCACTTGGCCGCGACGTGCCACCCCCGCCGCCCGCGAACGATGCGCCGGGGGAGGATGGCCCTCGCGGACGCCCATCGGCGCGCCGGAACCGCGGCGCCTTGCCGCCGCACCTCGAGAGAGTGGAGCGCGTGCTGGAACCCGCCAGCCGGACCTGTTCTTGCTGCGGCAGCGACATGCGCGTCATCGGCGAGGACCGGTCAGAGCGGCTCGACGTCGTGCCCGCGAGGCTGCGGGTGCTGGTGACCGTCCGCCCGCGCCTGGCCTGTCGTGGCTGCGTGGGCGGTGTTCATCAGGCGCCTGCCCCGGAGCACGCGGTGACGCGCGGTCTGCCGACCGAGGCGCTGCTGGCGCATGTGCTCGTCTCGAAATACGGCGACGGCCTGCCGCTGTACCGCCAGGTGGCAATCCTCCGCCGCAGCGGGGTGAGGCTCGACCGCTCGACCCTCTGCGACTGGGTCGGGGCAGCTTGTTGGTGGCTCCGGCCTCTCTACGAGCGGGTCCTGGAGCATGTCAGGAAACAGGGACGGGTGTTCGCCGACGACACGCCACTTCCCACCCTGGAGCGCGGTCGCGGGCGAACCCGCAAGGGGGCCCTCTGGGCCTATGCCGTCGACGACCGCCCCTGGCTGGGGCGGGCTCCTCCTGCGGTCGCTTATGCCTACGCGCCGGACCGCAAGGGAGCGCGACCCGCTGCTCATCTCGGCCGGTTCCGAGGCGTGCTGCAGGTCGACGGCTATGACGGGTTCAAGGCCATGCGGCGGGAGCGCCGCGACGGCTCGGTGACGCTGGCCTTCTGTTGGGCGCACCTGCGCCGACGGTTCTTTGAGGTCCATGCGGGCACGAAGTCGCCCATCGCCGCCGAGGCCTTGCTGCGTATCGGGGAGCTCTACCGGATCGAGCGCGAGATCCGGGGCCGCTCGGCGGAGCAGCGCCGCGCCATCCGTCGCGAGAGGAGCGCGCCGCTGGTCGCCGCCCTCGAGATCTGGCTGCGGGCGCAGCTGGATCGCCTCAGCCAGGGCTCCAAGCTCGCCGGGGACATCCGCTACGGCCTGCGCCACTGGGGCGGTCTCGTGCGGTTCCTTGAGGACGGCAGGCTGGAGATGGATACAAACACGGTGGAGCGGCAGATCAGGCCCGTGGCCGTCACCCGCAAGGCGGCGCTGTTCGCAGGCAGTGAGGCAGGCGGCGCGAACTGGGCCATCGCGACGACGCTGATCCGGACGGCCCTGATGAATGACGTTGAGCCCGAGGCCTGGCTGACCGACGTGCTGCAGCGGATGGTCCGCGGCGACGTGCGCTCGAACGGGCTTGATGCCCTTCTCCCCTGGACCTGGGGCCGGGACACCGCCGCAGCGGCGTAGCCATCAGAGCCCCGGCAAGGCGGGGTTTACCTCCTCCGCGTCGCTGGTATCGGCATGGACCGCGTCGTGGATGATGCGCGTGGTCACGCCCTGCAGATGCGCCCGCAGCGCCCGCTCCAGTTCCAGAAACTCGGGCCAGAGGACCGTATCGAGGAAGCCCTTGGGCGCGCGCAGCATTACCGTCGTGCGCTTCTGGCGAGGGTAGCGATAGGGCCTCAGCCCGTAGCGGCGGCAGAGGGCGACGAAGAGCTGCCGGGACCAGCTGTCCGGCATTGAGAACTGCTGCTCCACGGCCGGGTCACGGCGGGCTTGCTCGGGACTGTCAGGAATTTCGTGTGTGGCGGGGCATAGTAGGGAAGAAGGAGACCCCCTATGGCCCGACGGAAAGAGCCGCGGATCCCGGATGCGATCCTGGACCAGTTGCTGGCCGGTGCGGACGCCAGAACGGCCTTCGAGCAGGGCGGCCTGCTGGATGAGCTGAAGAAGGCGTTCACCGAGCGGGCGCTGAACGCCGAGATGGACCACCACTTGGCCGGAGAGGGTGGTGAAGGCAACAGCCGCAACGGCTATGGCCGGAAGTCGGTGGTCACTGACAGTGGCAAGCTGGCGCTGGAGATCCACGCGACCGGCAGGCGAGCTTCGATCCGCAGCTGATCGCCAAGTACCAGCGGCGCTTCCCTGGCTTCGATGACAAGGTCATCTCGATGTACGCCCGCGGCATGAGCGCGCGGGAGATCGTGGGCCACCTGCGCGAACTCTACGGCATCGAGGTCTCGCCCGACCTGATCAGCGCTGTCACGGATGCCGTGCTCGACGAGATCAGCGCCTGGCAGAACCGGCCGCTGGAGCCCGTCTACCGGTGGTGTTCTTCGATGCCCTGCGGGTGAAGATCCGGGATGAGGGCCTTGTCCGCAACAAGGCGGTGCACATCGCGCTGGGCGTCCGGGCCGACGGTGGCAAGGAGATCCTGGGCCTGTGGCTGGAGCAGAATGAGGGTGCGAAGTTCTGGCTGCGGGTGATGAACGAGCTGCGCGGCCGCGGTGTCGAGGACCTGCTGCTGGCGGTGGTAGACGGGCTGAAGGGCTTCCCTGAGGCCATCCTGGCAGTGTTCCCGGAGGCCGTGGTGCAGACTTGCATTGTTCACCTCCTGCGCCAGAGCCTGGACTTCGTCGCCTACAAGGACCGCAAGCCCGTGGCCGCGGCGCTGAAGGCGATCTACCAGGCCGTGGATGCCGCCGCCGCCGAAGCGGCCCTGACTGCCTTTGAAGCAGAATTCTGGGGCCAGAAATATCCCGCCATTGGCCAGAGCTGGCGCCGCGCCTGGACCGAGGTCGTGCCGTTCTACGCATTCAGCGTCGAAATCAGACGGTTCCTCTACACCACCAATGCCATTGAGGCGCTGAACGCGAAGCTGCGCCGTGCAGTTCGAAGCCGAGGGCACTTCCCCACGGATGAGGCCGCCCTGAAGCTGCTGTTTCTGGTCTTGCACCGGGCGGAGAAGGAGTGGACCATGCCGCCGCGGGAATGGTCCATGGCTAAGGCGCAGTTCGCCGTTCTGTTCGGCGAGCGCTTCACTCGCGCCATGGCCTGAGCATGTTCAACCGCTCCGCCGCACACGAAATTCCTGACAGTCCCGCTTGCTCGGCCAGGCGTGCCTTGACCCGCTCCAGCGCCGCCCCGGCCGCCTCCCGCTCACCCGCCGTTCCTGCACCCGCAATCAACGCCTCGATCTTGCGGAGCCGCTCCCGGAGATCGTCTTCGCCCGCCATCCCCCTCAACCTCCAACCGGCATGCAGGATAACCGGTACAGACCGCCAGGGCAGCAGGGCACGTCAAGCGCTGAGCTGGATGGGGATCAGACGACGGTTACTGTTGGATGCGGGGACAGGATTTGAACCTGTGACCTTCAGGTTATGAGCCTGACGAGCTACCGGGCTGCTCCACCCCGCGGTGGTGTGTGTATTTGTGCTGTTTGTTGGATGAACGGTCCGGCTTGGTGGCCCGGCGGCGACCTACTCTCCCGTGCCTTGAGACACAGTACCATGGGCGCTGGGGCGTTTCACGGCCGAGTTCGGGATGGGATCGGGTGTAGCAGCCTCGCGATGGCCACCGGGCCACCGAGCCGGATCGTTCTCCATTGGCAGCACAGATGCTGATGAATGGGAGTTGGTGATATCTGTATTGAGTGTTGAGTGAGTGTGTCGCGGTTGGATGCTGCGTGCGGTGTCGTGTTGCCACGACAGCGGTGCAGATGAATGAGATCGATCGGGCTATTAGGACCGCTCGGCTGAGGCCATTACTGACCTTTCACCTGCGGCCTATCGACGTGATGGTCTATCACGGCCCTTAGGGAGACCTCGTTTAGAGGCTGGTTTCCCGCTTAGATGCCTTCAGCGGTTATCCGTTCCATACTTAGCTACCCAGCGATGCCGCGGGCGCGACAACTGGTACACCAGAGGTATGTCCATCCCGGTCCTCTCGTACTAGGGACAGATCCTCGCAAGTCTCCTACACCCATGGCAGATAGGGACCGAACTGTCTCACGACGTTCTAAACCCAGCTCACGTACGCTTAATCTTTAATCGGCGAACAGCCGAACCCTTGGGACCTGCTCCAGCCCCGGGATGCGATGAGCCGACATCGAGGTGCCAAACCTCCCCGTCGATGTGGACTCTTGGGGGAGATCAGCCTGTTATCCCTAGAGTACCTTTTATCCGTTGAGCGATGGCCCTTCCACGCGGGACCACCGGATCACTAAGGCCGACTTTCGTCTCTGTTCGCGCTGTCGCGCTCACAGTCAGGCGGGCTTATGCCTTTGCACTCAACAGCCGATGTCCGACCGGCTTGAGCCCACCATCGCGCGCCTCCGTTACACTTTAGGAGGCGACCGCCCCAGTCAAACTGCCCGCCACGCAGGGTCCCGACCCCAGATAAATGGGGCTCGGTTAGATGCCAGAAAGGCGCAGGGTGGTATTTCAAGGATGGCTCCACCAAAGCTGGCGCCCCGGTTTCATAGCCTCCCACCTATCCTACACAGCCCCTTCCTGGCACCACTGCGAAGTTGCAGTAAAGGTTCATAGGGTCTTTCCGTCTGACCACGGGTACCCCGCATCTTCACGGGGAATTCAATTTCGCTGAGCCCATGCTGGAGACAGTGGGGAGGTCGTTACGCCATTCGTGCAGGTCGGAACTTACCCGACAAGGAATTTCGCTACCTTAGGACCGTTATAGTTACGGCCGCCGTTTACCGGGGCTTCGGTTCGATGCTTGCACATCTCCCCTTAACCTTCCGGCACCGGGCAGGCGTCAGACCCTATACGTCATCTCTCGATTTCGCAGAGCCCTGTGTTTTTACTAAACAGTCGCCACCCCCTGGTCTGTGCCACCCCACCCTGGTTGCCCAAGATGGGGTCTCGCTTATCCCGAAGTTACGCGAGTAATTTGCCTAGTTCCTTCAGCATGGTTCTCTCAAGCGCCTCGGTATACTCAACCAGTCCACCTGTGTCGGTTTCGGGTACGGACCATATGCTAGAGCTATTTCCTGGACCGATCCGGCAGCCCCTCCAATCCAATAAGGAGGAACAACGGTTCACGGCCGTCACTTCTAGCGGGCTCAGGAATATTCACCTGATTTCCATCGGCTACGGCTGTCGCCCTCGCCTTAGGGACCGGCTCACCCTGCGCGGATTGGCCTTGCGCAGGAACCCTTGGACTTTCGGCGAGAGGGGTTCTCACCCTCTTTGTCGCTACTCATGTCCGCATTCGCACTTCCGATACCTCCAGGAGCCCTCACGGGTCTCCCTTCGCAGGCTTACGGAACGCTCCGCTACCACGCATCATTGCTGATGCATCCACAGCTTCGGTAAGTGGCTTGAGCCCCGTTACATTTTCGCCGCAAAACAGCTATTAGACCAGTGAGCTATTACGCTTTCTTTAAAGGATGGCTGCTTCTAAGCCAACCTCCTGGTTGTTTTGGCCGTCTCACATGCTTTCCCACTTAGCCACTATTTGGGGACCTTAGCTGGTGGTCTGGGCTGTTTCCCTCTCGACAATGGACCTTAGCACCCACTGTCTGTCTGCCAGGTAGCACTCACCGGCATTCGGAGTTCGGTAGGGTTTGGTAGGACTTTGGGTCCCCCTAGCCCTTCCGGTGCTCTACCTCCGGCGGTGTTCGCCTGACGATCTACCTCAATAGATTTCGCGGAGAACCAGCTATTTCCGAGTTTGATTGGCCTTTCACCCCTAGCCACAGCTCATCCCCGACTTTTTCAACAGGCGTGGGTTCGGCCCTCCAGTGGGTGTTACCCCACCTTCAGCCTGGCCATGGCTAGATCACTCGGTTTCGGGTCTTCTGCCAGCAACTCAGCGCCCTGTTCGGACTCGCTTTCGCTGCGCCTACACCTAACGGCTTAAGCTTGCTGCAAACAGAAACTCGCGGACCCATTATACAAAAGGTACGCCGTCACCCTTGCGGGCTCCGACTGCTTGTAGGCGCTCGGTTTCAGGTCTCTTTCACTCCCCTTGTCGGGGTGCTTTTCACCTTTCCCTCACGGTACTTGTGCACTATCGGTCACCAAGGAGTATTTAGGCTTAGAGGGTGGTCCCCCTACGTTCAGACAGGGTTTCACGTGCCCCGCCCTACTCAAGGATCCACACCAGCCATACGCCTACGGGGCTATCACCCACTCT